>CAJQNP010000174.1 GCA_905479705.1 uncultured Gammaproteobacteria bacterium | reverse complement strand
TGTCCAATACCTTCAAATGCTGACCCATGACAAGGATAAAGTTGCCAACACCATCAGCTCATGCTGTATCAACCTGTCAGGACAGTCGCTGTCCGATGAACGGTTCATGACGTTTTTGGTCGATGAGATCAAAAGCTCGGGCGTTTCACCGGAAGTGCTGGTATTTGAAATCACAGAGACAGCGGTGATAGCCAACCTGTGCAACGCATCGCAACTGATCGCAACATTGCGAGAGATGGGCTGTCGCTTTGCACTGGATGACTTTGGTGTCGGGCTCAGCTCTTTCGGTTACCTGAAAAATCTGGCCGTTGACTATCTGAAGCTGGACGGCTGTTTTGTAAAGAACATGGTAGACGATCAAATCGATCATGCCATGGTGCAAGCCATCAACCAGATCGGTCACACCATGAATATTAAAACCATTGCAGAATTCGTGGAAGACGAGAAAACCCTCGAAGCCGTGCGCAGTGTCGGGGTTGACTATGCACAGGGATACCACATTGCAAAACCCGCTCCCATTGAGATCGCACTCTACAACAAGCCGATAGACCTGAGCCCCAAGTCAGCCCAGGTGGAACTTATTCACCTGCAGGCGGCAAACATAAAGCACTAGCTTTTATCCTCGTTATCCATTCGATCAAGCTCAGCCTCCATTTCTGCATCACTGAGCGGCTGGTAATGATCAACATCCGTAGCCGACCCGTCGCCGGGCATTGACTCCTTTTCCTTTATAAACCATCCGGAGAAGTACACACCGAGCTCAAACAGGATCCAGACGGGCACCGCCAGCAACGTCTGCGAAATAATATCCGGTGGCGTCAAAAGCATACCGATCACAAAGGCCCCGACAATAATGTAGGGCCGTTTTTGACGCAGACCGTCCTGCGTTGCCATACCCGTCCACACCAGCAACACTGTAAACACCGGCACCTCGAAGGCCATACCAAAGGCAAAAAACAGGGTCAGCACAAAGTCCAGGTAGCGGCTGATGTCCGTCATCACCGATACGCCATCTGGCGCTGTCCCGGTAAAGAAGGCGAACACCAGTGGAAAAACAACGAAATATGCAAACGCGGCGCCCGCGTAAAACAGCACCGTACTGGATACCAGCAACGGATACACCAGACGCCGCTCATGCTTGTATAAACCGGGCGCAACGAACGACCAGAGCTGATAGAGCACATACGGTATAGACAAGAACAGGGCCAGGAACAGCGTGAGCTTGAACGGGATCAGGAACGGGGATGCCACTTCAATGGCAATCATGCTGCTGCCTTCCGGCATATGCGCCATCAGCGGACCGGATAGCCAGGAAAACAGCTTGTTGGAAAACGGGAAAAGCGCAAGGAAAACCACGCCAACGACGAGTACGACCCGCAGCAGGCGATCGCGCAACTCGATAAGGTGGTATATCAGCGGTTGTTCTGTATCGTCCAGCGATGCAGTTTCTTGTTGCTTAGCGTTGTTGTTCATTGCTGGCCGGCGTAGCTGCTACCTCATCAGATTTTCCGTCTGACAGTTTTTCCTGTTTGTCAGCAGGCGCCTTGCGCTCAACAGCAGCCAGCGGCTCACCTGTTACTTCATCGATCAACTCTTCCAGCTCGGGGACGGAGGCCTGCTTGGCCAGCACTTTTTTTAATTCATCCGAAGCGAGCTCCTGATCAATATCGGCCTTCACCGAGGCAACAAAGCCGCGCATTTTACCGACCCAGAGTCCGGCCGTTCTGGCAATGCGCGGCAACCTCTCCGGACCAACGACCAGCAGGGCGATCACCAGGATAAATATGATTTCCCAAAATCCGATGTCAAACATGATCGACTCGTAATCCGTGTACTGCCGTTACGTGTCTAAACCTTGTCCTTGTCGTGCTTGCTGACCTCTGCGTCGATCACACGACCCTCATCCTTGTCAGAGAGGCTTTTATTTTCGCCGGCCTCCTCTTCTCCTTCGCGCATTGATTGCTTGAAGCCCTTGATTGCGCCACCCAGATCGGAGCCCACATTTCTCAGGCGCTTGGCGCCGAACAGTACGAGCACGATTGCCAGAATAATCAATAATTGCCAGATACTAATACCCATTTTGTCTCTCCAACCGTGCGCTTACACGGAATCTGAATACGCCAGTACTACTTGTCTCTTGCTGCCTTTTCTTCAAGTCCGGATACATCAAAACGACGCTCCAGTTCCCGTAACACATCATCCGGCCCCAGCCCTCTTGCTGACAGCATCACCAGTGTGTGGAACCACAAATCAGCTGTTTCATAAACAAGCTGCTCGTCGCCATCTTCCTTGGCTGCGATGACGGTCTCTGTCGCCTCTTCCCCGACCTTCTTGAGAATGGCATTCATACCCTTGTTGAACAAACTCGCCACATAGGATGAATCAGCACTCGCTGTTTTCCGCGACTCTATAACCTGCGCCAGCCTGTTCAACGTGTCACTCATCGCTAGTGTTTCCCGTAGATGGTCTCGGGATCCTTTATCACCGGATCAACCGCCACCCAGCTATCGCCCTGCAGACGCTGATAAAAGCAACTGCGCCTGCCGGTGTGGCAGGCAATACCGCCCTGCTGTTCAACCAGCAATACAATAACGTCGTTGTCACAATCCAGCCGGATTTCCCGGACACGCTGCTGGTGGCCGGACTCTTCGCCCTTGTGCCAGAGCCGCTGGCGTGATCGCGACCAGTAAACCGCCGTACCGCCCTGCGCAGTCAGTTGCAGGGCCTCGCGATTCATCCATGCCACCATCAGCACCTTGCTATCCGTTGCATCCTGCGCAACAACCGGCACCAGCCCGTCATCGGTCCACTTCACCGCATCCAGCCAGGCCTCTTCACTCATGTGACAATGCCCCGTATCCGGCAGATTAAAACCACCCGATAAACACTCACAGCCGGACCTCGATACCCCGGTTGGCCATGTGCTGCTTGGCCTCACCAATGGTGTACTCACCAAAATGAAAGATGCTGGCTGCCAGTACCGCATCAGCCTTGCCTTCAATCACACCCTCGGCCAGGTGCTCAAGCTCACCAACACCACCCGAGGCAATCACGGGTACAGCCACGGCCTCACTGATGGCGCGCGTCAGTTCCAGGTCAAACCCGTCACGCGTACCGTCACGATCCATGCTGGTTAAAAGAATCTCCCCGGCACCGTAGTCAACCATTCGTCGCGCCCACTCGACGGCATCAATACCCGTCGGTTTGCGGCCGCCGTGGGTAAAGATTTCCCAGCGTGAAGGTTCACCTTCAGTATTGACCCGCTTTGCATCGATGGCAACCACAATACACTGCGAGCCAAAGCGCTCTGCCGCCTGCCTGACAAACTCAGGATTAAATACCGCCGCCGTATTAATGCCGACCTTGTCTGCACCGGCGTTTAACATGCGCTGAATGTCTTCGACTTCACGAATTCCACCGCCAACAGTAAGGGGAATAAAGACCTCACCGGCAACCTGTTCAACGACATGCACCATGGTTTCGCGCTGATCAGAGCTGGCAGTGATATCCAGAAAGGTCAGCTCATCGGCGCCTTCCTCATCATAGCGTCGCGCAATCTCTACCGGGTCACCTGCATCACGGATATCAACAAACTGTACGCCCTTGACGACACGTCCGGCATCGACATCCATACAGGGAATTATGCGTTTTGCGAGTCCCATCTTGCGTTACTCGTTACCACAAAGTTCGTCTGCCAGCTTCTGGGCGGCAGCAAGATCGAGCGTCCCCTCATAGATGGCACGACCTGTAATGGCGCCCATGATACCCTCGTCGGAGACCGCGCAGAGGGCTCTGATGTCATCTATGTTGGTGATGCCGCCCGAGGCGATCACCGGGATGTGTATTGATTGGGCCAGTTCCACGGTGGAATCAACATTGACGCCGCTCATCATGCCGTCACGGCCGATATCGGTGAACACGATGGCCTCGACGCCATCCTGCTCGAATCGCTGCGCCATGTCGATCACTGAATGATGCGACAGCTTTGACCAGCCCTCGATGGCAACCTTGCCGTCCTTTGCATCCAGACCAACGACGATGTGCCCTGGAAACTCGACACACAGGTCATTGACGAAGTGCGGCGCACTGACAGCCCGGGTGCCGATAATCACGTATTGCACCCCCGCATTAAGATAGGTCTGAACAGTCTCCTCATCCCGAATACCGCCACCGACCTGAATGGGTAGATCGGGAAAACTCTCTGCAACAGCCTTGATCGCACCGGCATTGACCGGCTTGCCTTCAAAGGCGCCATTCAGATCGACCATGTGCAATCGCCTCGCCCCGGCATCTACCCAGCGCTGCGCGACCTCAAGCGGGTCATCACCGAACACGGTCTCGTCTTCCATGCGTCCCTGTCGCAGACGCACGCACTTGCCGTCTTTCAGATCAATCGCGGGTATTAGCAACATATCTCAGGAATCTCCATTCCAGTGGACAAAATTTGACAGCAACTGCAGCCCGGCGTGCTGACTCTTCTCGGGATGGAACTGCACGGCAAATATATTTTCGTGCACCAGCACGGAAGCAAACTCGATTCCGTAGCGGGTTGTCGCCGCGACATCCTCTGCCCGGCTGGTTTCGACATAGTAACTGTGGACAAAATAAAACCGGCTGTCGTTCGGAATATCCGTCCACATGGCCTGACCGCGCTGCTGCTGCACCTGGTTCCAGCCCATGTGGGGGATCTTGAGCCGCTCGCTAGTGCTATTGCCCGAGGCTGAATCAGGGAAGTGCCTGACATTGCCCGGGATAAGACCGAGACAATCCGTACCCTGGTTTTCCTCGCTGTGATCCAGCAGGGCCTGCATGCCAAGACACACACCGAGCAGCGGCTTTTCAGCAGCCACCTGCTTTACAACCGTGTCGAGACCGCTCCGCCCGAGCTCGGCCATGCAATCGCGAATCGCACCAACACCGGGCAACACGACCCGGTCAGCCGCAAGAATCTTCTCGTGGTCGCCACTGACGATGACGCGCTCCTTGCCGGCAACATGTTCCAGCGCCTTGGCGATGGAGTGCAAATTACCCATGCCATAGTCAATGATAACAATCGTGCTCATGATGGAATTAACGCGTTATTACAGCGGCACACAGCCTGAGTGATAAATGGATTAAAGACTGCCCTTGGTCGAAGGCATCTGGTTACCCAGCGCTGCGTCCGCTTCAAGCGCCATACGCAGCGCCCGGCCAAAGGCCTTGAAGATCGTCTCGGCAATATGATGGGCATTGTCACCCCGCAGGTTATCCACGTGCAGCGTAACGAGCGCATGGTTACAAAACCCCTGGAAAAACTCATGCAGCAGGTCGACGTCAAAATCTCCAATACGCGCGCGCGGATACTCGGCATGATACTCAAGCCCGGGACGGCCGGAAAAATCGATCACGACACGCGACAAGGCCTCATCCAGTGGCACATAGGCGTGCCCGTAGCGACGAATACCGCGCTTGTCCGCCAGCGCCCTGGCAAAGGCCTGTCCGAGGGTAATACCGATATCCTCGACAGTATGGTGGCCATCAATGTGCAGATCGCCCTCTGCCTTGACGTCGATGTCGAGCATACCGTGACGAGCCACCTGATCGAGCATGTGCTCAAGAAACGGCAGTCCGGTATCAAACGTGGCCTTGCCTGACCCGTCGAGATTTACAGACACGCTGATTTGCGTCTCCAGTGTGTCGCGACTCACAGCCGCCTGCCGCTCTGACATATTGAATTACCATTAAAAATAGATAGTTAGTCGAAAAGTATGCCTGTCTTTTGTCTATATTAACAGCTCATTGGCGAGGATTTACCTCCAGCCAGAAGGTCACCGGTCCATCGTTGACCAGCGAGACCTGCATATCGGCAGCGAATTGCCCGCTCGTGACCCTGGATGACCCTCGCCGAGCGCGCTCCACCAGACAGGTGAACAGTCGCCGCCCGGTTTCCGGGTCGGCAGCAGTGGAAAAGCCCGGGCGCATACCGCTGCGGGTATCGGCCGCGAGTGTAAACTGCGGCACCAGAAGCAGCTCCCCGCCGCTTTGTTCAATATTCAGGTTCATCTTGCCGTCGGCATCGGCAAATACACGATATCCGAGCAGGCGTTCCAGCAGGCGCTTTGCGGTTGTCTCATTATCGTCATGCTGCACACCGACAAGCACCAGCAGGCCAGGGCCGATACGGGCGATGCAGTCATTACCCACCTCGACCTGTGCTTGCCGCACCCGTTGCAGCAAGCCGATCATCGAAAACGCCGCGCGAACTGGTCAGTGGCCGTCACCAGGGCATCAACGATGCCGGGCTCTGTTGCTGAATGCCCCGCATCCTGGATGATTTCCAGCCGCGATTCTGGCCATGCCTGGTGCAGCAACCAGGCCTGCTCCAGCGGGCACACCACGTCATATCGACCATGCACAATAACACCGGGAATATCCGCGAGGCGTCCGGCATCCGCCAGCAACTGCCCGGGCTGCATGAAGCTGTTATTCATAAAATAGTGGCATTCAATTCGCGCAAGACTCAAGGCTGTCTTTGTGCTGGCGAAATGGTCGACGACCGCGCGCTTGGGCAGCAACGTCGATGAGCGCCCCTCCCAGATGGACCAGGCCTTTGCCGCAGCCATCATGGCGATTTCATCGTCTCCGGTGAGGCGCCGGTAGTAGGCACTGACCAGGTCATGCCGTTCATCCTCTGGAATCGGTTGCAGAAAATCCTGCCACTGATCAGGCAACAGAAATGAGGCGCCTTCCTGGTAGAACCAGTGAATATCTCGCGGGCGACACAGGAAGATACCGCGCAGCACCAGCCCCAGGACACGCTGCGGATACGCCTCGGCATAGGCCAGAGCCAGCGTCGATCCCCACGATCCGCCAAACACGACCCATTGATCGATGTCCAGCTGCTGGCGCAGTGTCTCGATATCCTCGATCAGCGCCTGCGTGGTATTGGCCTGCAGTGACGCGTGGGGTGTGGAGCGTCCGCAACCGCGCTGATCAAACAACACAATGCGATATGCCGCCGGATCAAAGAACTGCCGATGGTATGTTTCGCAGCCGGCGCCCGGCCCACCGTGCAGGAAAACGGCTGGTAGCCCGGCCGCCGTGCCGCACTCCTCGACATACAGGGTATGCCCGTTGCTTACGGGTAGATGATGCACCTTGTGGGGTTCAATCAGCGGGTATAGCTGTTGCATGAATGGTCGGTATCCCGGAATGTATCAATGCAAAAACAAAGGGCGTGCAATTGCACGCCCTTTGTTTGGTTCTCGGCCGTACCCGATCGGGTGCGGTCTTGCGACTCTAAGCGATCAGACTGACCCCGCCCTAGATAAACAGGCAAACGTCGGACTGTTTCGCAATCGGCAGGAATGAAGTCGCACCCACGAAGTCGGTAACCTCGGGGATGAACTCACCGGCATCGAAGCCGAATACATCAACGGTCATCTGACAGGCAACCATTTTCACATCGGCTTCAACACACAGGCTGCGCAGTTCTTCAACTGTGGCCACGCCCTTGTTCTTGAATGTCTTCTTCATCAGTCCGGTCGCAACCTTTTCGAAACCGGGAATACCGGCCATCACCAGGTTCGGCATGGGCCAGTTAAAGTCCTGGAACCACTTGGGACCAAAAGGCATCTTCATTGGCATGGCCGGATTACCCAGCGGGCTGACCTCGGCATCGACATCTTTCTTCAACAGCAACAGGCCGTAGAAAGTAAAGAACACATCAACATCCCAGCCAAGTGCTGCAGCCGTAGAGGCAAGGATGAAGGGAGGATACGCCCAGTCCAGGGTACCCTTGGTGGCAATAATGGACATCGACGGCGTCCTCGACGCATCGATTTCTTCAAGTTTGGTAGGCAGCAACTCATCCAGCTTTTTGTCGAGCCAGGCATCAAGTTGAGCGTTATCGGGAATATTGTCTGCGGTTGTTGACATGGTTGTACTCCTCAAAGGCCACTCCGGACACCGACGTAAGATGTGCGGGAATGATTTTTTGAAAGTAACAGGGCTTTCCCTGTACGGTTTTCGACCTCACGAAGTGACCCGGGGTCGTGACAGTAACCGTGGGCCTTACGATCTGGTTAGTTATTTGTATGAACGCATAAGTATATTTATATATTCTTGCAGGGTCAATTATGCCCAGTACTGCATTCTTGCCGGGTCAGTCATGCTCAGCACTGCTCCCAGGGCAGGCCGTGAAACCGCCAGCCACCCAGGGTGGAACGGTGGTGACTGTCGTCGAGTTCACCCTCGAAGCCCTCGGTAACGTTGTAGACGTCTTTAAACCCATTATTCATCAACAACTTGCCTGCCTCTAGAGAGCGTTTTCCACTGCGACAAATGAGCACGACCGGTGCATCGTCACCGTGTTCACCCATGCCCACTCCGCCAAGCATGACCTTGCGCACCTCGGTGATAAAATGCGGGTTCACAATCCACTCGGGCGCATCGATCCAGGGTACGTGTACGCTGCCTCGCGGGTGCCCCACGAACAGGAACTCCATGCTGGACCGCACATCGATCATCACAGCCCTTTGATTAGCCTGTACAATTTCCCATGCCTGCTGGGGTGTTATGGACTGCACTTCGTTGGCCAAGTGATTTTCTCCTGATCGATGGATACAGTATCCTGCATTGTGTCGCCAGCTGTGCTGCGTAGCAACCACGGTGTGGCAAGCGCGAAAATCAAATATGGCCGGTGAGAAAGCGACTAAAAACATCACAAATCCCACATAAAATGATTAAATTGCTAAATAAATAATAATATTTCCCACAATCTGGATTGTTAGATAATTGGTAGAGATATTATAACGATAATGGCCACTATTTAATAAATAGTGGGTATAACAAACAAACATATGCGCATTATATTGACCATAGTGGGATATAATCAGATAATTACTAAATATGCGTTTATTCTTCATCAAAACCATTCTGTACATATGTGCCTATTTGCCGTTGCCGGTCATTCACGCCATCGGCGTCGGCATTGGCTGGGGTCTGATCCTTATTCCAAATCGCTCACGCAGCAGTAGTGAAATCAATATTGCGCGCTGCCTTCCAGAATTGTCTGCCCGCGAACAACGGGCACTGCTGCGAAAAAGTCTGCTGGAAACCGGCAAGACCATCATCGAAACCAGCGCACTGTGGTTTCGCAGCGGGGAACAATCGCTGCGCCTGATCCGCCGGGTTGATGGGAATGAACAGGTTCAACAGACAATCGCAGCGGGTTCCGGTGTGATCCTCGCTACACCGCACCTGGGTTCCTGGGAGGCGGCCGGCCTGTATGGCTCTGCCGAGTTCGCTATTACCTGCCTCTACCGTCCGCTGAAGATCGCCGAGGCAGAAGACCTGGTGCGCAATGCGCGCAACCGCCTGGGCGGAAACTACGTGCCTGCGAATGCCAGGGGCATTCGACTCATCTACAAGGCACTCGAACAGGGCAATGTGGTTGCCATGTTGCCCGACCAGGAACCACAGGCCGGTACCGGTGTGTTCGCACCGTTTTTTGGCATACCGGCCTACAGCATGGTGTTTCTCTCACGCCTGTCGATTCGCAGCGGTGCACCCATCATCTTTGCCTGGTGCGAACGCCTCTCGTGGGGTCGGGGCTTCCACTTGCACTTCAGGTCCTTCACCGCTGTGAACGAGGCCAGTGACATTGAAAGTAATGTCGCGGGCGTCAACAGGGCGGTAGAGCAGTGTGTACGCGAGTGTCCGGAACAGTACCAGTGGAGTTACCGCCGTTTCAAAAGTCGCCCCGAGGGCGAGGCATCCTTCTACAAAAGGCCACGGACTGCTACAACGAGAACTAAAGCCTAGCGCCGCCAGAACGCACGGGTAAACAGGATCAGCAGGGTAAAGATCTCCAGCCTGCCGAGCATCATGGCAAACGACAGCGCCCACTTTGCAGGGTCGGTCAATCCAATGAAGTTTTCACCCACGCCGCCCAGACCGGGACCCAGGTTATTCATACAGGCCGCAACTGCTGAAAATGCCGTAATCTGATCCAGCCCGGTTGCCATCAGAAACAGCATGATGATCACGAAGCTCCCCACATAGGCCGCAAAAAACCCCCACACCGCACTGATAATCCGGTCAGACATGGGCTTACCCCCCACTTTGACCGGAATCTGGGCATTCGGGCGAATCAGGCGCATGGTTTCCCGGTGTCCCTGTTTCAGCAACAGCAGGAAGCGGATGACCTTCATGCCGCCGCCGGTGGAACCGGTGCAACCGCCAATGAAGCTGACGAACAGCAGCATCACCGGCAGGAACCCGGGCCAGTCAAAATAATCTGCCGTGGTAAAACCGGTCGTGGTTCCGATAGACACGGCCTGAAACAGGCCGGCATACAGCGCTTCATCGTAAAAGATAAACGTATCGGTGTAGTACAGGTACGTCACCGTTATCGCCGTCACCAGTGACAGCACAACCAGGTAGGTTTTCAACTCCGAGTCGCGAAAGTATGCCTTCAGGTTCAGCGAGCGCCACGCAACGAAATGCAGTGCGAAATTCATACCGGCAAGCAGCATGAAGACCACCGCGATCATCTCGATGCTGGTGCTCTGAAAGTAGCCGATACTTTCGTCATGGGTAGAGAAGCCACCGATCGCAATGGTGGAAAAGCTGTGCGCGATCGCATCGAAGCCACTCATGCCGGCCTGCCAGTAACTGGCGGCACACACAACAGTGAGCGAAAGGTAGATGTACCAGAGCGCCTTGGCCGTCTCGGTAATGCGCGGTGTCAGCTTGGTGTCCTTGAGCGGCCCTGGCGTTTCAGCACGATACAACTGCATACCACCCACACCCAGCATGGGCATGATGGCGACGGCCAGCACGATGATGCCCATACCACCGAGCCACTGCAGCTGTTGTCGATAAAACAGGATCGACTTGGGCAGTTCATCCAGCCCGGTAATGACCGTCGCACCGGTCGTGGTCAATCCGGAAAACGATTCAAAGACGGCATCCGTAACTGACATCTCGGGCGTAATCGATATGGCAAATGGCAACGCACCCGCCAGTCCGAGCACCAGCCAGAACAGCACCACGATCAGGAAACCGTCACGAACTCGCAGCTCCTCCCTGAAACGCCGCGCCGGGAACCACATCAGGCAACCAAGCACCAGCACGGCAAGCATGCCTTCGACAAAGATCAGGAGCTGGCCGTCGTCATAAAACCAGGATACCGCGGCCGGGGGCAGCAGCGTCGCGCTGAACAGCATCAGCATCATGCCAAGCAGGCGTTGAATGGAGAGCAGGTGCACGTTCAGTTACCCACCGGGTTCTCTACGGCATGCAGCATGTCAGAAGAAAGTGACACCAACCTGGAAAAGACGCTCGACTTCCTGGATACAATTCTTGTCCGCCAGAAACAGGACCACGTGGTCATCGGTATTTATCACGGTGTCATGATGCGCGATGATGACCTCTTCACCACGCACGATCGCACCAATGGTGGTCCCCTTGGGCAACTTGATCTCTTCAATGGCCCTGCCCACAACCTTTGAGCTGCCGCGGTCACCGTGGGCAACAGCTTCAATTGCCTCGGCCGCACCGCGGCGCAGCGAGTGCACCATCACCACATCACCGCGCCTGACATGTGTCAGCAGACTGCCGATGGTCGCCTGCTGTGGCGATATGGCTACATCGATGCTGCCGCTCTGCACCAGATTGACATAGGACGCACGATTGATCAGCGACATCACCTTGCGCGCACCCAGACGCTTGGCCAGCATACCGGAAAGGATATTGGCCTCCTCGTCGTTGGTCAGCGCGCAAAAGACATCGGTATTCTCGATGTTTTCTTCCAGCAGCAGTTCTTCATCAGCCGCATCACCCAGCAGCACGATGGCGCGGCCAAGCGTTTCCGACAGCATGCGTGCACGCTCCGGGTTGCGCTCGATAATCTTGAGCTGGTACCGCGCCTCGATGGCACACGCGAGGCGCATGCCAATGTTACCGCCACCCGCCAGAATGACGCGCTTGACCGGCTTGTCCATCTTGCGCAGCTCACCCATGACAGCATGGATATGCCTGGCCGCGGCGACAAAAAACACCTCGTCATCTGCCTCGATAATGGTGTCGCCTTCCGGCTTGATGGGCATCCCCTGGCGGTAGATGGATGCCACACGCGCATCAATACCCGGCATGTGTTCTTTCAGTTCGCGCAGCTCGTGGCCGACCAGCGGGCCACCGTAATAGGCATGTACCGCCACCAGCTGCACCCGGCCCTCGGCAAAATCGAGCACCTGCAGGGCACCCGGATTTTCGATCAGACGCTGTATGTAGTCGGTCACCAGCTGCTCGGGACTGATGAGCACATCGACCGGCAGGGCCTCCTGCGCAAACAGCCGCGCATGCTTCAGGTACTCGACCGAACGCACGCGCGCGATCTTCGTCGGCGTATGGAACAGCGTGTAGGCGACCTGGCAGGCAATCATGTTGGTTTCATCATTGCGTGTGACAGCAATTACCATATCGGCATCATCGGCACCCGCCTGCGCAAGGACTTCCGGATACGAGGCATGTCCGATGACGGTGCGAATATCGAGTCGATCCTGCAGATCCTGCAAGGTGGCAGAATCGTCATCGACGACAGTAATGTCGTTTGCCTCACTCGCCAGGTTGGCAGCAACCGAGGCGCCGACCTGACCGGCGCCCAGGATTAAAATCTTCATGTGCTCTTATTCCTGATTCAGGTTCCCTGCCAGCTGTGGCGGCAGTCTGTGGACTGCAGGTGCATCACCCTTTCTTGTGGTCAATTCCGAGTGCACGTAATTTTCGATACAGGTGCGTACGTTCCATCTCGACACGTTTTGCCAGCTTGCCAACGCTGCCACCAACCTCTGTCAGCTGGTGCAGCAGGTAGTCATGTTCGAACTTTTCACGCGCCTCGCGCAGCGGTAGATCATAGGGCAGGGCAGGTGCGCCCGAATCGCCCGTGACAGGTTGCGTGCTGATCGCCTGCTCGACCTCCGCCGCCTCGATCTCTTCACCCGTACCAAGGATCAACAGCCGCTGCACCAGGTTTTTCAGCTCACGAATATTGCCAGGCCAGTCGTAGTTACGCAGTCTGTTTTGCGCGGCAACACTGAAATGGCGATAGGACAGCCGCTCATGAGTGACGAGGTAATCAATGTAGTAATCCAGCAATTCATGCACATCATCGGCGTGCTCGCGCAGCGCGGGTATATGCAGGGGCACCACGTTCAGGTGGTAAAACAGGTCATCGCGAAAACGTCCCGCAGCCACCTCATCCTCGAGGTTGCGCTGTGTCGTGGCAATCACCCGCAGATCCACCTCGACATCCTCGCTGCCTCCAAGGCGGGTAAAGGAATGCGTCTGAAAGACACTCAGCAGGCGCGCCTGTGTCTGCAGGTCCATGTCCGCGATGTCGCCGATACTCAGTGTGCCGCCATTGGCCTGTTCAAGACGACCATAGTGCACGGCCTCACCCTCTTCGCTGCCAAACAGCTCGGCGGCCGAATTTTCCTCGGAGATAGAACCAACGGCAATTTCCACAAACGGGCCATCACGCCGCGCGCTCTGGTCATGTATATAACGTGCAAAGGTACCTTTGCCGGCACCCGCCTCGCCACTGATCAGCACCCAGCTGTTATGCTGCGCGAGCTTTTTCGCCTGTTCACGCAGCTGCGTCATGACCGCAGACTTTCCCTGTGGTTCAACGACGGGTTGCGCATGTTCGCGCAGGTCAACGTTTTCACGCTGCAGGCGATCGCTCTCAAAGGCGCGTTCCACTGTTAGCAGCAGCTTGGCGAGCGAGATGGGTTTCTCGATAAAATCATAGGCCCCGAGGCGGGTTGCCTCGACAGCCGTCTCCACCGTGCCGTGCCCCGACATCATGACCACCGGGCAGGGCAATCCACCTTTCTCGGACCATTCGCGCAGCAGTGTTATGCCGTCGGTGCCCTCCATCCAGATATCCAGCAGGATCAGGTCGGGGCGCCGCGCACGCCGTGCCTTGCGCGCAGCTTCACCGCCATCAGCGGTCGTGACGGTATAGCCTTCATCCTCGAGAATTTCCTGCACCAGGCTGCGAATATCAGGCTCGTCATCGACAACGAGGATGTGCCGGCTTGTCATGTGGCGTGTTCCATTTTCATGAATTCAATTTCTATTGTTGGCACTACAACCGGCACTGCTGCATCCCGGGAAAACGCAAGTATAGCCCACACTCGCCAGCCAGTCGTGGTGAACCGGGATCAGGCAAGGTTTTCTGTGGCGCTGCCATGCTCGCTCGATAGCATGAAACGTATCCTGACCAGTGCACCACCGGAAGCGCCGGCTTCGGCACTGATGGTAGCGCTGTGTTCCTCGACAATTTTCTTGACGATAGCCAGTCCCAGACCACTGCCCTTGGCCTTCGTCGAAACATAGGGTTCAAAGATGTTCTCCATGACTGCCGCCTCAAAACCAGCACCGTTGTCCTCAACACACAACTCGACCTGACCTGTCTCGACAGTATTCACGGCACAGGTCGACACCACGATGCGACCATCCGGGGTATCCCTGACGGCTTCCAGCGCATTTTTGACCAGGTTGTGCAACAGCTGTCGCAAGCGCCCGGCATCGCCTTCGATGGTGTCGTTCCCGGCGTCAAGCTGTTCAACAATCTCTACATTCAGATCACTGCTGCGGTAGAGATCCAGCACTTCACGCACCAGCTGGTTAAGATTCATGGTTTCCAGATGCACGCTGGGCGCACGTGCATACTCGCTGAAGGCATTCACCATCTTTTTCATCGCATCGACCTGGTTGACGATGGTACGCGTGGCACGATCCAGCAACTCGGCATCGTCGGCCGCCATGCTCGACAGGTAACGCCGCCGCAGGCGTTCCGCGGATAACTGGATCGGCGTCAACGGGTTCTTGATCTCGTGCGCAAGGCGGCGCGCCACTTCGCCCCAGGCGGCATCCCGCTGCGCCTGTATCAGGGTAGTAACATCATCGAACACGATCACCAGACCACCGGCACGCTTGCCCTTGCCGCCCAGCACTGTGCCGCGACACATCAATATCTGGTGGCCATTGTCACCCGGCAAGGCAATCTCCTGCTCCCAGGTCTTGTCACCCTGTTCGCGGTGGTGCAGGATGGCATCGACAAACGGCTCCAGATGCTCATGTTGCCCGGAGAGGGCGGCCAGCTCCTTGCCCAGGAACTGGCCGGGATCGATACCGAAACGCCTGCTCGCCGTGCGGTTAATGGCTCGCACCACTGAATCCGCACTCATGCTGATGACCCCGGATGACAGGTTTGCAAGCACCGCCTCCAGGTAGGCGCGCTGCCCCTCGATTTGTTGTTGGCCAAGCAGGGTTTGCTCACGCGAACGTGCCAGCCGGCGCGTCATGTCATTGAAGGAACGCACCAGGAAGCCCAGTTCGTCTTCGCTGGCAACCGCCAGTCGCCTGCTGTAGTCACCCTCGGCAACCGCGTGCGTAGCTTCCGCCAGGTCACGCACCGGCGCCACCAGTCGTCGCGCCGAGTGAAAGGCCGCCCAGATTGCCGCCAGCAAACTCAGAACCAGCACGATAGAGAGTGTCAGGCTGTAACTGAATTTCAGGGGTGTACGCAAAAACGACAGTTCCTTGTAGCGCGTATAGGCAGACTGCACGCCTTCTGCCAGTGAGCTGAACCGTTCCGAAACCTCGTACATCGCTTGCAGCGTGTAGACCTCGCTGTCCGAGCGCGACGACAATACCGGTACCAGTGCGCGCGCATACAGGCCACTGTCGCCAATCGGATCAAGCCCGATATAATGCTTGCGATTGCGCATCAACATCATCATCTCGCTGGGTGGCTGGTCCGGAATGATGTCGGTAATATCCGAGCTACTCGAAGCGACAATGCGGCCGTCACCACCAATCAAAGTCAGCTCGGCAGCACCGCTGCGCACGCGCTGATCATAAAGTGTCAACGAGACTGTCCCCTGTGGCGCATCGGACAGGTCCTCGGCGATGCGGATCGTCAGATTCAGCACATCACGCAGACGCACATCCAGCGCGGCCTGGCTGAGGTCAAGCGCGTCATCGAGGCCCTGTTCGATGCGCACATCAAACCAGCTGTCAATGCCGCGCTGCAGAAACTGCAGGGAAAAATAGTAGACGATCGAAACCGGCACGACCGCAAGAATGACAAACATCACCACCAGGCGGCTGGTCATGCGTGCACCGGGAGCCTGCATGCGCTGCTGTCGAATCAGTCCGAAAATATTGGCGGCCACCAGCGCACCAAGCAGCACCAGCGCGGCTGCATTGATCAGCAGCAGCATGGAGTACATCTGTCCGAAGCGTTCGGAATTATGCGTCGCGTCGCTCAGCAGGGACAGCGACACCAGCAGCAGCGCAAACAGCGCCAGCATCGGCAGCACGCCGGATCTGACACGCGTTAGCGAACCAGCGGCCATTTATACCACTTGCTTACCATGCTCCAGTCTGATGACACGTAGGCAAGCAAACGAACCGGTGTCGGTAGCGACTCAACATCCAGGCTACCGCGCAGGCGGATGCTGTAGCTCGGTCCTCCGTCCAGTGATTCATCCGTCAGCAGCACCTCGCGAAGCTGGCCCACGGCACGCAGCGCGTCATCAAGGCGCCGGTAGTTGCCCTGGGTGCCGGCGTTGAGATCCTTGACCTGGTAAGTCTGGCTGAGTGCGTGATACTGCAGCGAACGCTGCTCGGTAATTTCTATTTCAACCGAATCCCAGAGCCATGTGTGCGTCTCGACCACCTGTACCTGCAGTTCGAATATCAGCGGCACACCATTCTGCACAGCCTCCCCGGCACCGGTACTCAGCTCGATCGTGAACTGGGCCTGCAGGTAATCCCTGCCATCGCTGCGCCAGGTATTCGCGCCTTCCAGCTTGACGATACCGGGATGGCCGGCCCAGGACAGCGCAGGCAAGCAGCAGCACAGCCCCAGCAGCAGACCTGCAAACAGGCCACGCGGTGTGCGTGCAGTTAACCGAGCTTGCGCAAACATGCGAAGTAAAATCCATCCATATCATCATCACCCGGCAAGACCTGCCTGCCATGTGCACACTCGCGCCCCCAGGCGGCATTAATCGGCAATTCGGTCGCGTCTGTCCGAGAGCCCAGAAAACTGCCTATTTGCCGGCTGTTTTCATCGGACAGCACCGAGCAGGTACAGTACAAAAGCATACCCCCAGGTGACAGCAGTGGCCACAGGGCCCGCAGCATGTGTGCCTGACGCGACACCAGTGTCGCAACGTCTTCGGGCTGACGCAACACCTTGATATCAGGATGCCGGCGGATCACGCCCGTGGCAGAGCAGGGCGCATCCAGCAAGATACGCTCATACTGCTGACCATCCCACCATGCAGCCGGTTCCCCTGCATCACCCTGCTGCAGGGTTGCCTTGAGCGACAGGCGCGACAGGTTCTCCCCGACACGCTCGAGTCGCCGCGCATCGATATCCAGTGCGCTGAGATGTGCAACATCCGGAGTGGACTCGAGGATGTGCGCGGTTTTTCCGCCGGGTGCCGCACAGGCATCCAGCACCCGCTGACCGGCTTTTGCATCCAGCAAGCCGGCCGCCAGCTGTGCGGCCGCGTCCTGCACGGACACGAAACCCTCGGCAAATCCCGGCAGTGATTCAACAGGTAACGGGCGGGCAAGCAGAATGCCTGTCGCGGTATGCGGCAATGGCCGTGCCTCGAGTGAGCGCGCCGCCAGCTCATCAAGGTATTCATCCCGGGTAAGGTGTTGCGGGTTGGTGCGCAGACTGAACGGCGGCCGCTCGTTATTGGCATCCAGCACGGCTTGCCAGGCGTCAGGCCAGTCAGTCTGCAGCATCTGCGCAAGCCATTGCGGGTGCGCAAAGCGGAACTCGACAGTGTTGTCGACGCGACCTTCCAGCACCTCTGCCTGTCTCTGGTAGTTACGCAGCACCCCGTTAACCAGGCCACGCGCCCAGTCTTTCTGCAATGCCTTCGTCGCCTGTACCGTCTCGTTAACAGCAACCCGTTGCGGCATGGCAAGTTGAGACAGCTGGTACAAACCCGTCAGTAACAGACAGCGGATATCGGCATCGCGCTGCTTCAGTGGCTTCTTCAACAATTGCTGCAGCAGCACATCCAGGCGGTAGTACCAGCGCAGGGTGCCGTAGGACAATTCCTGGATGAGCGCACGCTGACGACTGTCGATCTCCTTCTGAATGGCCTCCGGCAGGGCATCGGTGAGCGAGCGCCCATGAGCAGTCACCGCGTGAACGACCCGGGCAGCACAGGCACGTGCATCCATCGCTAGTCGCGCACACGTAGCCGGGGATTATTCACCAGCAAAGACCACGCCTTGCAGCGCATGTGCATTGATAAAGTCTGCGGCATCGATGATACGGGCACCAGGCAACTGCACCCTGTGTATCAGCAAGCTACCGTTACCAGAGGCGACCTCGATACCATCGCGCGTGGCAGAAACTACCGTGCCGGGTGCGATCTTGCTGTCACCGGGCTGTGCGGTCGCCTCCCAGATGCGCAACTGGCGACCTTCATAAGTTGTTTCGGCCACCGGCCATGCATTGAAGGCACGCACCTGGTTGGCGATATCGCTTGCTGCATCCTGCCAGTTGATTCGTGCCTCGGACTTCTGCAGCTTGCTGGCGTAACTAGCCCTTGAATCGTCCTGTGCCTGGGCTTCAAGCCCCCCGCTTTCGATCAAGGCAAGCTTGTCTGCCAGCAGGTCCGCACCCAGCTGCGCCAGCCTGTCATGCAGGCGACTGCCGGTATCGTCAGCATGAATGTCACAATGTGCACAGGCCAGTACCGGCCCGGTATCCAGCCCGGCATCCATCTGCATCAGGCAGACGCCGGTTTCACTGTCGCCGGCAAGGATGGCGCGCTGAATCGGGGCTGCACCGCGCCAGCGAGGCAACAGCGATGCATGCACGTTGATACAGCCCAGGCGCGGAATGGCCAGCACCTCGGGCGGCAGAATCAGGCCGTAGGCCACCACGACCATCAGATCGGGCTGCCAGGCTGCAAGCTGCTGTTGCGCGGCATCTGAGCGCAGCAGGTCCGGCTGGCACACCGGAATATCCTGCTGGACCGCCAACTGCTTCACCGGGCTGGCCGCCCGTTGCCTGCCACGACCCGCAGGCCGGTCCGGTTGCGTGTAGACGGCAACGACCTCGTGTGCACTGTCCAGCAGCGCCTGCAGTGAAGGGACGGAAAAACCCGGGGTGCCTGCAAACAGAATTCTCATCAATACAGCGCGTCAGTCAGGCAGATCCAGGGGATAGCAGTAAACACCAGGGTCAGATGACGCGCTGGCTCGCCTCGCCACTGGCTGCCGGTGCATTCTGGCGCTGCTCTTTCTCCAGCTTGTTGCGAATACGCGTGCGTTTCAGCTGCGACAAATAATCGACGAACAGCTTGCCATCGAGGTGATCTATTTCATGCTGGATGCAGACCGCCAGTAAACCCTCGACCTGCATTTCAAAGGCCTCGCCGTTGCGATCCAGCGCACGCACGCGCACGCGGTCGGCGCGTTTTACCTTTTCAAAGAATCCGGGCACTGAAAGGCAGCCCTCCTCCATCTCCTCAACCCCGTCAAGTTCCAGTATTTCAGGGTTTATCAGGCATAAAGGTTGGTCTTTTGCATCCGATACATCAATGACAACGATCCGCCTCGGGTCATTGACCTGGGTCGCCGCAAGACCAATGCCGGGCGCTGTGTACATGGTATCCAGCATGTCATCGAGAAACTGCCGGGTATCATCACCGACCGTTTCAACGGAATGTGCAACGTTGCGCAAACGCGGATCGGGAAAATGCAGAATTTCGAGGATAGCCATGTGATTGCCGTCACGAATCATGATGAAAGTATCTAATATACTTTATCACAATCATGCGTGTGACGGCCGCCGGAAATCGACAAAAGGATTTGTTCTGTGTGGGTTTTCCGCTAGACTCGCGCATGACCTGAAGCTGCCAGCCAGACGACACCCAGGCGATGGCAATGCTGACCAGAAGTGCTACATACACGACGTAAAAGGACGCCCATGACAACCAAGAACTTGTTAGGAATGGTCTTCGCCGTACTGCTTGCCGGCTCGCTGATTGCCGACGACGTGGTACTCAACCCGGAACACCCGGACCGTTATGTCGTCGTCAAGGGTGACACCCTCTGGGATATTTCCACCATGTTCCTGCGTGACCCGTGGCTCTGGCCGGAAATCTGGTACGTCAATCCGCAGGTAGAGAATCCACACCTGATTTACCCGGGCGACATCCTGACCCTGGTCTATGTCGACGGCAAACCCCAGCTGAAAATGACGCGCGGCTACCCGACAGTCACCCTGTCACCGCAGGTTCGTGAAGAAAGCCTTGAAAAGGCCATCCCGACCATTCCGCTTGATGCCATACAACAATTCCTGACCCGCGCCATAGTAGTGGGTGAGAATGAACTGGACACCGCACCCTACGTCGTACAAAGTGCCGGTGAGCACGTCGTGACCGGCGTCGGCGACCGCGTCTATGCCCGCGGTATCGACAACAAGGATCACTCGACCTACGATATCTTTGAACCCGGTGATGCCTATATCGATCCCGATACGGACGAGGTGCTTGGTTACGAGGCACTGTATATCGGTCGTGGCCCGATTGAACAGTACGGCGACCCGTCCACCCTGTTCCTTGCCGAGACCACCCGCGAGGTACGCATCGGCCACCGCCTGCGTCCCGCCAGCAGCGCCTCGGCGATCACCAGCTTTCAGCCCCATATTCCGCCGGAAAACACCGAGGGCCGTATCATTTCGGTGATTGGTGGTGTCACCCAGATCGGCCAGTTCAATGTTGTTGCCATCGACCTTGGAAGCCGGGAAGGCATCGAGGCCGGGCATGTCTTTCGTGTTTACCAGGCCGGTGCAGTCGTCAAGGACACGGTCAGTGGCAAGCGCAATGACAAGGTTAAACTGCCGGATGAAGACGCCGGGCTGGTGATGATATTCCGCAGCTTCGAGAAGGTCAGCTTCGGCCTGATCATGAAGGCAACCGACGCCATACATATCAACGATTTCGTACGCACTCCCTGACACAACCCAACTCACAGTCATTACCAAGGATGGTAAGCACATGACAACGCAAACCCGCGACGCCCGGAGAGCCGGATAGCCATCATGGCGACCCCGTACTCTCAGGCTCCCGACACAGACACCCTCAAACACTGGCTCGCCCTGTACCACGCACCGGGCGTGGGCACGGTGACATTCCAGCGCATACTGGATGCCGTGCCTGACCTGCAATCTCTCGGACTGCAAGACAGCCGGGAACTTGAAGGGCTGGGCATGTCGACGGCCGCCATTGCAGCCCTGCGACAGACGGACAGTGCCCTGATTGCACGTGATCTGGAATGGCACGCACAGCCCGGGAATCGCGTCATGACCTGTCGTGACCCGGACTACCCGGTGATGCTGGCGCAACTCGATGCCCCACCGCCAATCCTGTACATCCACGGTAACTGCGCACTGCTCAGTGAACCACAGCTGGCCATGGTTGGCAGCCGCCACCCGACTCCGGCAGGCGTTCGCATCGCGACAGAGTTCGCGCAGTATCTATCAGCAGCCGGCCTGGTGGTTACCAGCGGCCTGGCTCTCGGCATTGATGCCGCCTGTCACACGGGTGCGCTGCAGGCGGGCGCGCCGACCATCGCCGTGATGGGCACCGGTCTGGACCGCGTGTACCCGGCACGTCACCGTGACCTCGCCCGGCAGATCGCCGAGCACGGTGCACTGGTTTCAGAATTTCCCGTGGGGACCGCGCCGCGCGCGGAAAACTTTCCGCAACGCAATCGCCTCATCAGCGGCATGAGCCTCGGTACCCTGGTCGTGGAGGCCGCCCTGCGCTCCGGCTCGCTGATAACCGCCCGTTACGCCGGCGAACAGGGGCGCGAGGTGTTTGCGATCCCGGGGTCAATCAACAACCCGCTGGCTCGAGGCTGCCACCAGTTGATACGCCAGGGTGCAAAACTGGTTGAGACGGCACAGGATGTGATTGATGAACTGGGTATGCTGGCCGCGAGCTGCGCCACGGCACAAACGACCGCCGGCAACAGCCCGGCTGGTGAAGAAACCGGTAAACTTGCCCCGGATTACCAACAACTCATTGATTTAATAGGCTTTGACAACACATCGATCGACCAGCTGGTCTACAGCAGCGGATTGACGCCGGCAGAAGTTTCCTCCATGCTCCTGCAGCTGGAAATGAGCGGTTATCTAGCCTCCAGCCCTGGCGGCCTCTATAACCGATTGAAATAATAGGTTAATTATGAAAGAAAACGTCTTTGACGTGTTGATGTATCTGTTTGAAAACTATTATATGGATGACGACAACGCGGTCGCACCAGACCGCGACGTGGTCCAGCAGGAACTCAGCCAGGCAGGCTTCCCCGCCCTGCAGATTGATCGTGCCTTTCAGTGGATGGAGGGGCTCGCCGGGGAAGACAACGCGCCCAGCATGCAGGCGGAGCGTTCACTGCGCCTGTTCTCCGGCAAGGAGATGGACCGGCTCGATGCCAGCTGCCGCGGCTTTATCCTGTTTCTCGAGCAAATGGGTGTACTGACACCCGCGAGCCGTGAACTCGCCATTGATCGCGCCATGGCGCTTGAGAGTGAAGACTTCGACCTTGATCAGCTCAAATGGGTCATCCTCATGGTGCTGTTCAACCAGCCCGGACAGGAAGCCGCCTACACCTGGGTCGAAGACCTGGTGTTTGATGACGCTGTAAACCGCCTGCACTAGACAGACGAGCGATCGTCCGCCGGTACCCGACACGTATGAGCAAGAATCTCGTAATCGTTGAATCGCCCGCCAAGTGCAAGACTATCAAGAAGTATCTTGGCAAGGGCTATGAAGTCATGGCGTCGTACGGCCACGTGCGCGACCTCATCCCCAAGGAAGGTGCTGTCGACACGGCGCATGACTTCGACATGAACTACCAGATGATCGATCGCAATGCCAGGCATGTCGATTCGATCGTCAAGGCGATGAAAAAATCCGATGCCCTGTACCTCGCAACTGACCCGGACCGCGAGGGAGAAGCCATCTCCTGGCACCTCTGCGAACTCCTCAAGGACCGCAAGGCACTGAAGGATAAATCGGTCTACCGTGTTGTTTTTAATGAGATTACCAAGCGTGCCGTAAACGAGGCCATCGAGCATCCACGCGAACTTTCGACCGAGCTGATCAATGCACAACAGGCGCGTCGCGCGCTGGATTACCTGGTCGGCTTCAACCTCTCGCCGCTATTGTGGAAAAAGATTCGCCGCGGCCTGTCCGCCGGCCGGGTGCAAACACCGGCCTTGCGCATGATCGTCGAGCGTGAAATCGAGATCGAGAATTTCAAACCGCGTGAATACTGGACACTGGAAAGTGACCTGGCCCATGACAAGCAGGCGATCATCGCGCGACTGACACAATTACACGGTGAGAAACTCAAGCAGTTTTCCATCTCCGACGAGGCCAGCGCCACCAGCGCAAAGGAAGAATTGCTCACTGCGGCGGATGGCAAGCTGGTCGTCGACAACGTCGAGAAGAAACAGCGCAAGCGCAACCCGACGGCGCCGTTCACGACCTCGACCCTGCAGCAGGAAGCCTCTCGCAAGCTCGGCTTTACCGCGAGTCGCACCATGCGCGTCGCCCAGCAACTCTACGAAGGCATGGAAATCGGCGGCGACACGGCCGGCCTGATCACCTACATGCGTACCGACTCCGTCAACCTGGCCCAGGATGCTCTCGAAGAGATACGCAGCTTTATTCCTGAACGTTATGGCAAGAACGCGCTGCCCGCCGAGGCGCGCACCTATAAAACCAAGGCGAAAAATGCCCAGGAAGCGCATGAGGCGATACGCCCCACCTCGATTCGCAACACGCCGGAAGAGATCAAGCAATACCTGTCGGCGGAACAGCTCAAGCTGTACGAGCTCATCTGGAAACGCACCATCAGCTGCCAGATGATCCATGCAACCATCAATACCGTCAGCGTGGATTTCACCTGTGGCGCGGGCAACCTGTTTCGTGCGAACGGTTCGACGATTGTCGACCCCGGCTTCATGGCGGTCTACCAGGAAGGCGAGGACGACAAGAAGGGTAGCAGCGATGAAACCATGTTGCCGCCTCTGGAAAAGGGCGACGTCTGCACCCTGAATGCCATTCGCGCCGACCAGCACTTTACCGAGCCTCCACCGCGTTACTCGGAAGCCAGCCTGGTGAAGTCCCTTGAAGAGCACGGTATTGGTCGCCCCTCGACCTACGCGACGATCATCTCGACGCTGCAGGCGCGCGAGTACGTAACCCTCGAGAAGAAACGTTTCTACCCGACCGATGTCGGCCGCGTGGTCATTGAATTCCTGACAGACAACTTCACGTCCTACGTCGACTACGATTTCACCGCCGGCCTGGAAGATGAGCTGGACGCCGTCGCCCGTGGCGAGAAGGACTGGATCCCGCTGATGAACGAGTTCTGGGGTCCGTTTCATGAGCTCATTGGCAAGGACTACGAGCGTCCCTATCCGAAGCCCATCGAGGAGAAATGCCCCGACTGCGGCAAGCAACTGCAAATGAGCCTCGGCCGCGGCGGTTTCTTTATTGGTTGCTCCGGCTACCCGGACTGCAAGTACACCCGCAATGTCGATGAATCCCGCGAGAGCGCGGCGCCGGAAGTTATCGAGGGCCGCAGCTGCCCGAAATGCGAATCCGACCTGATCATCCGCTCCGGCCGCTACGGTAAATTCATCGGCTGCAGCAGCTACCCGGACTGCAAGTACATCGAGCCGCTGGAGAAACCCGAAGACACCGGCGTGCAGTGCCCGGAGTGCAAGAAGGGCAACATCCTGAAACGCAAGTCGCGCCGCGGCAAGATTTTCTTTTCATGCGAGCGCTACCCGGACTGCAAGTACGCCCTCTGGAACCAGCCACTGGCACAACCCTGCCCGAGCTGCCACTGGCCGATCACCTCCATCAAGACGACCAAGCGCTCCGGCACCCAGCGCGTCTGCCCGCAGCAGGACTGCAAGTTTGTCGAACCCTGGGATGAACCCATACCGGCCGCCGATAAGGCCGAGGCCTGATCCCCGCAGCAGGCCATGAACTGGCACATTCGTGAAGCCGTACGCCGCCTTCAAGACGGTGGCGTCATCGCCTATCCCACCGAGACCGTCTACGGTCTCGGCTGCGACCCCCTCAACGCAACGGCCGTGCTGCACCTGATCAACCTGAAACAGCGCCGCATCGAGCAGGGCCTGATCCTGGTGGCCAGTCACTTTGAACAGCTTGAAGCCTATCTCTGCCCGGTACCTGCAGCGATCCGCAAACGTGTGACCGGGGTCAGCAAGCAGCCGGTGACCTGGGTACTGCCCTGCCACGAACACGTGCCGGTGTGGCTGCGCGGTAAACACCACACCCTGGCAGTACGCCTCACCACCCACCCGGTCAGCGTCGCCCTGTGCGATCGCTGGGGCGGACCACTGGTCTCCAGCAGCACGAACATCCATAACCGGCCGGCGGCACTGACGCCGCTGGCCGTGCGCAAGACATTCCATGGCCAGCTGGATTACATCCTGCACAGCACGCAGGCCGGCAGCAACCAGCCCAGCCAGATACGCGATGCCCTCAGCGGCCACGTTTTGCGCGATAATGGCTGACATGAGCATAGGTGAATCACAGGTAGAACTGGTACGCGGATACCTGCTGTCGCTGCAGGACAGCATCTGCACGGCCTTCGAACAACTCGATGGCAGCGGCCGCTTTCGTGAGGACAGCTGGACTCGTGACGAGGGCGGCGGTGGTCGCAGCCGCGTCATGGAAGGTGGCGCCGTGTTTGAAAAGGCCGGTATCAATTTCTCCCAGGTGTTCGGCGCGACACTGCCCGCGTCTGCCACGGCCTCGCGACCGGAGCTGGCCGGCCGCTCGTTTCAGGCCATGGGCGTCTCGCTGGTGATACACCCCCACAACCCCTACGTACCGACCTCGCATGCCAACGTGCGATTTTTTATTGCCGAAAAAGAAGGCGCGGAGCCGGTCTGGTGGTTTGGCGGCGGTTTTGACCTGACGCCGTATTACGGGTTTGTCGAGGATGCAGTTCACTGGCACCGCCTTGCGAAAGAGGCCTGTACACCCTTTGGGGATGATGTCTACCCGCGCTACAAGCAATGGTGTGACGAGTACTTTTTCCTCAGGCACCGCAACGAGCCGCGTGGCATCGGCGGGCTGTTCTACGATGACCTGAACGAGGGCGGCTTCGAGAAATGCTGCAACTTCATGATCAGCGTCGGCAACCATTACCTGCCTGCCTACTTGCCGATCGTCGAGCGGCGCAAGGATACGGACTACGGGGATCGGGAAAAGACGTTCCAGCGCTACCGCCGCGGCCGCTATGTCGAGTTCAACCTTGTGTATGACCGCGGCACCCTGTTCGGGTTGCAGTCCGGCGGACGCACCGAGGCCATCCTGATGTCACTGCCACCGGAAGTCACCTGGCGCTATGACTGGCACCCCGAGCCCGGTACGCCCGAGGCAGAACTCTACGAGATCTTTCTGCAGCCAACCGACTGGCTGGCGCAGGACAGGCCCTGACCCGACTGCAGGCAAAAAAAACCCGCCTTGCGGCGGGTTGAAAACGCTTTTCAGCGTCGGAGGAGCCTTTAGTACTGCAGTGCATGACAAAATCGTCTCTGAGATGGTTCCGCGATTCCTGCTTGCTGAGGGAGCCATGTCACAGTGTTCTGCTGCATCACTGTCTACTGGGCTATCGGCGTCCACTTGCGGAACTTTAAAGAATATCCGGCGCCCTGCGTTGCAGGCCTTTACAAACGGGGACGGGGCGTACCGGGCCGCCTGTAGCAACGACGCTACAGACGCTGTAAGGCATTGTTATTGATTGGTTTAAGCTTGTTGCATGACAGCGCCGTGACGCCGCAACCAGGCGCTGGCACCGGTCGCCGTGAGGATGCACCACACGGCAAACAGGGCGCCCGGCAGGGCGGTCTGCGGAGAAAAATGGGCCAGTGCCAGGGCCACACCGAGACCTGCATTCTGCATGCCGATCTCGATGGCCAGGGTGAGGCGATGCTGGCCGTCAAAGCCGTACAGGCGACCCAGCCACCAGCCTGAGAGATAGCCCAGCGCATTCAGCAACACCACCAGCGCAATCACCCAGCCGCCCACCGTGGCAATACGTGCCTGGTTGGCAGCCACCGCATAGCTGCAGATGATAATAATGGCGATGGCCGCAACGGCCGGTGATACCGCGCGCGCCAGTTCGAGGTGACGGCCCAGCTGCTTGCGTAACAGCATGCCGGCAGCCAGCGGCACCACCACGGTGAGGATGATGGTCTCCATCATGGGCCAGAAGGGGATATGCAGGAGTTCACCCCCGAGGACTTCCACCAGCACGGGTGTCAGCACCGGTGACAGGAACGTCGCCAGTGTGGTCATGGCCACCGAGAAGGCCACGGCACCACCGGCGAGATACACCATGACATTGCTGGCCATCGCCCCCGGTGCACAGGCAACGATGATAAAACCCAGCTTGAGCTCGGGAGACAGCGGGCTGAGCAAGGCCAGCAAAAAACCGAACAGCGGCATAACCGTGTACTGCGTCATCACACCGATACCGATCTGCCACGGCCTGCGCAGCGTTTTCTGCAACTCCGCGGTATCCAGCACAATGCCCATGGCAAACATGGTGGCTGCAAAAAACCACAGGAAGCTCGACTTGAACAGCAGAAACAGGGGCGGATGCAGATACGCCAGCACGGCACCCAGCACCACCAGCAGGGCCAGCTGGTTGGCGACAAGGCGACAGGCGGTTATCAGCGTATTGATCATCCGGGGAGACTCTTGTTCTGGGCGGTGTAGCGTCACGGGCATGGGCTGCCTGACCGTCAAACGGGACGCCAGCTGGCGTCAATCGCGGTGCACGAGCTTACACGCTCTGCACGGTAATGGTACAGTGAGACGCTGTTACGCGCCGTTCCACCCCGACCCCGTGGGATGTCCGCCGCGTTGCCTTGCTACCCTCTGGAGCCAGTGCAGTGTCCGAATCAGAATTCAATAACGGCCGTTATCCCGCCACGCGCATGCGCCGCATGCGGCGTGATGATTTTTCCCGTCGCCTGATGCGCGAGACCCGGCTCAGCTGCGACGACCTCATCTATCCGGTGTTCGTACTGGAAGGCGAACAGCAGCGCGAGGCGGTACCCTCGATGCCCGGCGTGGAGCGCCTCAGTATCGACCTGCTGCTGCAGGAGGCCACGGAGATTCAGGCACTGGGGATTCCCGCGATGGCCCTGTTCCCGGTCACCCCGGCCTCTGCCAAGTCAGAGGATGCGCGCGAGGCCTACAATCCCGACGGGCTGGCGCAACGCGCGGTGCGCGCGCTCAAGCAGGCCGTGCCCGGACTTGGCATCATCACCGATGTCGCACTGGATCCCTTTACGACCCATGGCCAGGACGGCCTGATCGATGACGGCGGCTATGTCCTCAACGACGAAACCGTCGAGGTACTGGTGAAACAGGCCCTGTCGCATGCCGGGGCGGGTGCCGACATCGTCGCACCGTCGGACATGATGGACGGTCGTATCGGCGCGGTGCGCGCAGCACTGGAACAGGCCGGCTACCGCAATACCCGCATCCTGGCCTACGCGGCCAAGTACGCCTCCAGCTTTTACGGACCGTTCCGCGACGCGGTCGGCTCTGCCGCGAACCTCGCCGGCGGTGACAAGTACAGCTACCAGATGGACCCCGCCAACTCCGACGAGGCGCTGCGCGAGGTTGCACTCGACCTGGAGGAGGGCGCCGACATGGTCATGGTCAAGCCCGGCATGCCCTACCTGGATATCGTGCGGCGCATCAAGGATGAATTCGGTGTACCCACCTTCGCCTACCAGGTGAGTGGTGAATACGCCATGCTCAAGGCCGCCGCCCAGAACGGCTGGCTGAACGAGCAGGCCGTGGTGCTGGAGTCACTGCTGTCCATCAAGCGCGCCGGTGCCGACGCCATCCTGACCTACTTCGCCAAGGCGGCCGCAGGCTGGCTGCAGGCTGACTGATCCGTCAGCCCGTCCACCGTACTCCCGTAAACGGACACCCTCATGGTTGATCGCTATGCCGTCATGGGCAACCCCATCGCCCACAGCAAGTCACCGCAGATACACTCGCTGTTTGCCAAACAAACGGGGCAGTCGCTCAGCTATGAGGCCATCCTGGTGAGCCCGGGCGGTTTCGCGCGTGCTGTGGCAGACTTTCAGCAGGCTGGCGGCAAGGGCCTGAACATCACCGTGCCCTTCAAGGAAGACGCCTGGGGACTGGCCGCGACGCGCAGCGCGCGCGCCGAACGTGCGGGCGCGGTCAACACCCTGGTACTGGACGACACTGGCAACCATTTCGGCGATAACACCGACGGTGCCGGCCTGGTGCGTGACCTGCGGCAGAATCATGCCGTGACACTGGCCGGCAAGCGGCTGTTGCTGGTCGGTGCGGGTGGTGCCGCCCGCGGTGTCATCGAGCCGCTGCTGGATGAAAGGCCTGCCTTGCTGGTCATTGCCAACCGCACCGCCGACAAGGCGGTGCGCCTGGCAAGGCTGTTCTGCGAACTCGGTCATACCGAGGGCTGTGGCCTGGACGATCTCGAAGGGCAGGGCTTTGATGTCATCATCAACGCCACGGCCGCAAGCCTGTCCGGCGAGGTACCGGCGCTGCCGGACAGCGTGGTGATAGCCACAAGTGACTGCTACGACATGATGTACGGCGACCGGCCGACTGCCTTCATGGACTGGGCCGCAAGGCGGGGGGCCGCGCGTTACATGGATGGACTCGGCATGCTGGTGGAGCAGGCCGCCGAGTCATTTTACCTGTGGCGCAAGGTCCGGCCGGATACCGCCCCCGTGATTACCGCACTGCGCCAGCCACGCTAGCGCCCGGCCATGTGGCGGTTCTTCAGCTCGACGTAATGCGCGGCTGAATAGTCCAGAAAGCCTTCTTCCTCGGGTCGCAGGGGTCGTGCCTGGCGTGCCGGCGAGCCGACCCAGAGATACCCGCCCTGCAGCGTACGTCCCGGCGGCACCAGGCTACCGGCACCCACGATGGCGCCGGACTGGACGACGGCACCGTCCATTACGGTGGCCGCCATGCCGATCAGGCAACGGTCCTCGACGGTACAGCCATGCAGGATCGCCTGGTGGCCCACGGTGATATCGGCGCCGATGTGCAATGCAAATCCGCCCGCTGCAAACTCGCTGTCATGGCTGACATGCAGGATGGTGCCGTCCTGGATATTGCTGCGCGCTCCGATATAAATCGAGTTGACATCGCCGCGCGCCACCACCTTGGGCCACAGCGAGACATCTTCCTCCAGTGTTACATCGCCGATTACCAGTGCGGTGTCATCAACGTAGGCACTGGATGCAATTCGTGGCGTTGTTTTCTCAAATTTTCTTACTGTCACTCGTTACCCCTGTGATGCGAATCAAGCCACTGCCACATGGCACTGAAAAGAACTACCGCCGAATAGTATCAGACAGTACACTTTCACGATCGCGCCCGAAACGGGCATTACACTGTAGATACCGAGGTAATACACGCATGACCAATCCCCTGCTGGCACTGCACGGCCTGCCACCCTTTTCAGAGATCAAACCGGAACATGTGAAACCTGCCATCGACACACTGCTGGCCGAGAGTCGTACACTGGTCGAGCAACTGCTGCAGGAAAACAGCACATACAGCTGGGACAACCTGGTCGAGCCGCTGGATGCCATGGATGACCGTATCAGTCGCGCCTGGTCACCGGTCAGCCACATGAATTCGGTGGTCAACAGCGAGGCACTGCGCGAGACCTACAATGCCTGCCTGCCGGTACTCAGCGAATACGGTACCGAGATGGGCCAGCACGAGGGGCTCTACAGCGCCTACCGGCAGATTGCGGATGGCGAGGAGTACCAGCGACTCAATATTGCCCAGAAGAAGGTCATCGATAATACCCTGCGTGACTTTCGCCTTTCCGGTATCGAACTGGACCAGGCGAACCGCGACCGCTACAAGGAACTGCAGCAGTCGCTCTCTAAACTCAGTGCGCAATACAGCGACAACGTGCTGGACGCGACCAATGCCTGGTCGAAACAGGTGACCGACGAGGCCCTGCTGGCCGGCCTGCCCGAGAGCGCACGCTCCCTGGCACAGCAGACCGCCGCCCAGCGCGATCTGGATGGCTGGATCTTCACGCTCGAATTTCCCTCGTATTTCCCGATCCTGACCTACGCCGACAACCGCGAGCTGCGCGAGGAGCTGTACACCGCCTATACCACGCGCGCATCCGACCAGGGACCGCATGCCGGCCAGTGGGACAACACCGACACCATGGAACAGATCATGGCGCTGCGCCACGAGGCCGCGCAGTTGCTCGACTACAGCAACTACGCGGAACGTTCACTGGCCACCAAGATGGCGGAGTCCACCGAGCAGGTAATGGGTTTTCTGGAAGACCTGGCACAGCGCTCCCGACCGGCCGCCATCAAGGAACTGCAAGAGGTACGCGAGTTTGCGCGCACGCACTACCAGCAGGACGAGCTGCAGGCCTGGGACATTGCCTACTACTCGGAAAAGTTGCGCCAGGACAAGTACGCCATCTCGCAGGAAGAACTGAAACCCTACTTTCCCGAACCCGTCGTCGTCAGTGGCCTGTTCGCGATTGTTGGCAAACTCTATGGCCTGCAGATCGAGGCCGTCGAGGCTGTCGACACCTGGCACAAGGACGTGGCGTTCTACCGCATACACGATCAGGCCGGCACCTTGCGCGGCGAGTTCTACCTCGACCTGTACGCGCGGCCGCACAAGCGTGGTGGTGCCTGGATGGATGAATGCATCTCGCGACGCCGCGGCGATGCCGGGCTGCAGACCCCGGTCGCCTACCTGACCTGCAACTTCTCGCCCCCGATCGGTGATCAGCCGGCACTGTTCACCCACGACGAGGTGATCACGCTGTTTCACGAATTCGGCCACGGCCTGCATCACATGCTTACCCAGGTCGACTACACGCCGGTCTCCGGGATCAGCGGTGTCGCCTGGGACGCCGTCGAACTGCCCAGCCAGTTCATGGAAAACTGGTGCTGGGAACGCGAGGCACTGGACCTGTTCTGCGCACACTTCGAGACCGGCGAAAAGATTCCCGGGGGCCTGTATGAGCGCATGCAGGCCGCCAGAAACTTTCAGTCCGCCATGCAGATGGTCCGCCAGCTCGAATTCGCCATCTTCGACCTGCGCATTCACCGCGACTACCACAGCGACCGGGGTGCCTGCATCCACGACACACTGAACGAGGTGCGCAAACAGGTTGCCGTGGTACTGCCGCCGGCATTCAACCGCTTCGAAAACGGCTTCACACACATATTTGGCGGCGGTTATGCAGCTGGCTACTACAGCTACAAGTGGGCCGAGGTACTGTCTGCCGACGCCTTTTCCGCCTTCGAGGAAACCGGCATCTTCAACCGCGACACCGGCAGGAAGTTCCTCACCAGCATCCTTGAACAGGGTGGCTCGCGCGAGCCCATGGAACTGTTTGTCGAGTTTCGTGGCCGTGAACCCAGCATCGAGGCCTTGTTGCGCCACAGCGGACTGGCTGCCTGAGCTGCCATGAAAGTTGCCACCTGGAATGTGAACTCGCTGAAGGTGCGACTGCCGCACGTGCTCGACTGGCTCGCGGCCAGCGAGGTCGATGTGCTGTGCCTGCAGGAAACCAAGACCACCGACGAGAATTTCCCTGTCGATGAAATCACCGCGGCCGGCTACCACGTGGCCTACTCGGGACAGAAGACCTACAACGGTGTCGCCATCCTCAGCAAGCTACCCGCGACAGACATCATCACCGACATAGCGGGTCTGGATGACCCGCAACGCCGCATCCTCGGGGCCACCATCGACGGCGTACGCGTGCTCGACCTGTATGTCGTCAACGGCCAGGAAGTGGGCAGCGAGAAATTCGAGCACAAACTGTTCTGGCTCGACAAGGTGACCGACCACATCCGTGTGCAGCTGCAGGAACATGAACAGTTTGTCGTTGTCGGCGACTTCAACATCGCTCCCGATGACCGCGACGTCTACGATCCGGAGGCCTGGCACGAGCGCATCCTGTGCAGCACACCGGAACGCAATGCCCTGCAGAAGATAATCGACCTGGGACTCACGGACACGTTCAGGTTGTTTGAACAGGCAGAGAACAGCTACAGCTGGTGGGACTATCGCGCCGCCGCGTTTCGCCGCAACCGCGGGCTGCGCATTGACCTGGTACTCGCCAGCCAGTCTCTGGTCAAGAACTGTGTGTCCTGCGAGATCGACAAGGAACCACGCAGCCTGGAGCGGCCCTCGGATCACACGCCGGTGATTGCCGAGTTCAGTCTCTAAAACAGGACTTCAGCCCGGTGTCCAGGTCGGGATAGTCCAGCGACACGTCCAGCTCGTTCAGCAGCTTGTCATTGCGCATGCGCCGCGAATCATTCAGGAACGACAGCATACCCTGTGTAAGCACGCGCCCTGCCTCTGCGCGATCGATGGCAGGCGGGCGCGGCAGACCGGCGGCATCCGCGACCCGGAAAAAATAGTCCGTCATGTTACTGGGGTGGCCATCACTGACGTTGTAGATCTCGTTGGCATGTGGACTGAACAGCGCGGCAACACAGATCGCGGCAAGGTCATCAGCGTGGATGCGGTTGGTGTAGGGAGAATCCGCCTCCGCCAACACAGGCGTGCCCTTGCGCAGTCGTGCCAGCGGCAGCTTGCCGGGTCCGTAAATGCCGGGAACACGCAACAGCATCCAGTGCACGCCGTGTGTCCCGCACCAGCTGCTCAATTGCTGTTCGGCATCAAGGCGGCGGCGGCCGCGCGCCGTGGCCGGGTTTACCGCTTGCGCCTCCGTTATCCAGGCGCCCTGGCAGTCCCCGTACACCGCGCTGGTGCTGATGTAGACCATGCGGCGTGGCGGTGCCTGGGTATCCAGCAGCCGTAAAAACGCCTGCATACGCAGATCGCGGTCACCCTCGGGCTGCGGCGGCGCACAGTACAACACGGCGTCGTAGCCGCTCACTCCGTCACCCTCGATGTCCGGCTGGTCCAGGTCGAGCAGTCTTGCATGAATACCGGCCCCTTCAAGTACGACGCGGCTGGCCTCGCTGCGAACACAGCCGGTGACGCGACAGGCAGCGGCCTGCAACAGCGCGGCCACACGTCGCCCGATATAGCCGCAACCGACGATTAGCACAGTTTTATATGGTTTATCTTGCATCCTGAATCAGCGACAATGCCTGCCCGTTTACTTTCACCAGCTATCACCATGTCCTACCAGGTCACCATCGCGTCCAGCGGCCACACCTTTGATGTCGAACCACCCGAGACGGTACTTGATGCCGCGTTGCGACAGGGCATTATACTGCCCTATGGCTGCCGCAATGGTAACTGCGGTAACTGCAAGGGCGATATCCTCAGCGGCTCGGTTGACTACGAGGACGGCCTGCCCCCGGCACTCAACGATGAGGACGCCGCACAAAACAAGGCACTGTTTTGCCAGGCCCACCCGAACTGTGACCTGACCATCAAGGTCCGCGAGGTCGATGCCGCGCGAGATATCGAGGTCAGAACCCTGCCGTGCCGCGTCGACAAGCTCGAACACCTGGCCCATGACGTTGTCCGTATCTACCTGAAGATTCCCGAATCGCAACGCCTGCAGTTTCTCGCCGGACAGTACATCGACGTGCTCCTCAAGGACCACGCACCGCGCGCCTTCTCCATCGCCAATGCCCCGCATGACGATGACTTCATCGAGCTGCAGATTCGCAATGTCAGCGGCGGCTACTTCAGCGCGCAATTGTTCAACCAGGTACAGGAAAAGGCCCTGCTGCGCATCAAGGGCCCGCTCGGCACCTTCTTTCTCCGCGAAGACAGCGAACGACCGGC
>CAJQNP010000173.1 GCA_905479705.1 uncultured Gammaproteobacteria bacterium | reverse complement strand
TAGTTGCAGGTAATGGTCCCGGCGCCAATATTCACACCACGGCCAATGCTGCTGTCACCCACGTAACTGAGGTGGTTGATCTTGGACCCCTCGCCAACCTCGGACTTCTTTATCTCTACAAAGTTGCCGACATGCGTCGCGGCCGCCAGCGTGGTTTGCGGACGCAGGCGTGCAAACGGGCCAATGCGACTGCCCTTGCCGATCACCGCGTCCTCGATGACGCAGTTGGCAAGCACGCAGACATCATCGCCCAGCGTCGCATTGCGAATACAGACATTGGGGCCAATGCTCACGCCGTTACCGAGGATCACCTCGCCTTCAAGCACGGCATTCACGTCGATGACCACGTCCTGTCCGGCCTCGAGGCGGCCACGCAGGTCAAAGCGCGCCGGGTCGATCAGTGTCACACCGGCCTGCAGACAGGCATCCGCCTGGCGCTGCTGGAAGCAGCGTTCCTGCACTGCCAGCTGGCGCCGGTCGTTGATGCCCATGACCTCGTCGATGTTGTCCGTGGTCGTACCGCGTACCCGGTTGCCTTCGTTGACGGCGCGTGCCACCACGTCCGTCAGGTAGTACTCGCCCTGTGCATTGTTGTTGTCGAGTGCCTCCAGCCAGCCACGCAGGCGCGCGGCCGGGGCCGCGAGAAAGCCGGTATTGATTTCCTGGATGGCACGCTCCGCGGCACTCGCATCCTTTTCCTCGACAATCCCGCAGATACTGCCGTCGGCATTGTGCAGGATGCGACCGTAGCCGGCCGGATCGTCCAGTTCGGCGGTCAGCAAGGCCGCCATGCCTTCGGCCGCCATGAGGGTCAGTGGCTGCAGCGTGTCGCGGCTGATCAGCGGCACGTCGCCGTACATCACCAGCACGGTGTGATCATCGGCTACGCCCGGCATCGCCTGCGCAACCGCATGGCCGGTACCCAGCTGCTGGTCCTGCAGCACCCAGTGGATGTCCTGCTCCGCCAACTGATCCCGCACCATGTCAGCGCCATGACCGATAACAACATGGATATCAACGGCCTGCAGGGATCGCGCGGTGTCCAGCACGTGCGCGAGCAGGGGCCGCCCACCGAGTGGATGCAGCACCTTGGGGCGCGAGGAATTCATGCGTGTGCCCTGGCCAGCGGCCAGGATAATGATGCTTAGTTTCATGCAGCGTAAACAGTCAAATCAGTACACGAGTCTATCGGCATTGACGTGTCGATCTGGAACAGCGGCGAGCATAGCACGGGTACCGCGGGAAAGGTTCAGTGCAGGACAGGCGCCTGCATGGCATCGACACCGTTTTGCAGTTCGTCCGCCGTGGCGTCGCGAATGTCGGTGACCTTGATGCGGAAGGTGATGACCTTGCCGGCCATGGGGTGGTTTCCGTCCACGGTGAGCTTGCCGCCCTCGATGTGTGTGACGACGAAGGTCTTGGAATCGCCCTGGTCGTTCATCATCTCGACCTGTGCACCGATGCGGCGAAACTCCTCCGGCACGTTCTCGATGTCATCCGTGTAGGTGAGCTCGGGATCATACGCGCCAAACCCCTCTTCGGGAGTCAGCGAGACCTCCACGGTATCGTCGATGACGCAACCGTCGAGTTCATGCACGACCTTGTCGAACAGGTCATGCTTGCCGCCGTGGACATAGCTGATAGGCAGGTCGGACTGTTCCAGCAGTTCGCCGTCCTCGCCCACAATGGAATAGGTAAAGGATACGACCTTGTCCTGGCCAACGAACTGTTCGGTCATCAGGACTTCTTGCGCAGCTTCTTGATAGCGGCCAGCTGTGCCATGGACTGGGCCAGTTCGGCCTGCGCCTTGGCATAGTCGATGTCTGCCGTGTTGTCGGCCAGCATGTGCTCGGCACGTTCCTTGGCTTCCATCGCCTGCGCCTCATCGAGGTCGTGGGCGCGAATGGCCGTGTCGGCCAGCACCGTGACCACGTGCGGCTGGACTTCCAGCATGCCACCTGAAACGAAGAACGACAGCTCCTCGCCCTCCTGGTTCTGTACCCGGACCTCGCCGGGCTTGAGGCGCGTCAACAGCGGTGTATGCCGCGGCGCAATACCGACCTCGCCCATCTCCGCCGGTGCAAACACCATGGTCGCCGTGTCCGAGTAGATTTCCTCCTCGGCACTGACGATGTCAACGTGCAGTGTCATAGCCATTACGTTATCCGTTAAAGGCTCTTGGCCTTCTCGACGGCCTCATCAATGCTGCCGATCATGTAGAACGCCTGTTCCGGCAGGTTGTCGTAGTCGCCGTTGACAATGCCCTTGAAGCCGGCAATGGTGTCTTTCAGCGAGACGTAGGCACCCGGGGTACCGGTAAAGGTCTCGGCCACGAAGAACGGTTGTGACAGGAAGCGCTGGATCTTGCGCGCACGGGTCACGACCAGTTTGTCATCCTCGGACAGCTCGTCCATACCGAGAATGGCGATGATGTCCTTCAACTCCTTGTAGCGCTGCAGGGTTCCCTGTACGGAACGCGCCGTGTCGTAATGATCAGAGCCGACCACGTTCGGGTCGAGAATACGCGAGGTGGAATCCAGCGGATCCACGGCCGGGTAGATGCCCAGCTCGGCGATCTGGCGGGACAGCACCAGCGTGGCATCGAGGTGAGCAAAGGTGGTGGCCGGTGACGGGTCGGTCAGGTCATCCGCAGGCACGTACGCGGCCTGGAAGGAGGTGATCGAGCCGGTCTTGGTGGAGGTGATGCGTTCCTGCAGCACACCCATTTCCTCGGCCAGCGTCGGCTGGTAACCCACCGCTGACGGCATACGGCCGAGCAGTGCAGACACCTCGGTACCGGCCAGCGTGTAACGGTAGATGTTGTCGATGAACATCAGCACGTCGCGACCCTCGTCACGGAAGTTCTCGGCCATGGTCAGTCCGGTGAGTGCAACACGCAGGCGGTTACCCGGTGGCTCGTTCATCTGCCCGTAAACCAGTGACACCTTGTCGATAACGCCGCCTTCACGCATCTCGTGGTAGAAATCGTTACCCTCACGGGTACGCTCACCGACACCGGCAAACACCGAGTAGCCACTGTGTTCCACGGCGATGTTACGAATCAGCTCCATCAGGGTCACGGTCTTGCCCACGCCGGCGCCGCCAAACAGGCCGACCTTGCCGCCCTTGACGATGGGCATGATCAGGTCGATGACCTTGATGCCGGTCTCCAGCACTTCCGTCGCGGAAGCCTGTTCGGCAAAGGTCGGGGCCGAGCGGTGAATCGGCAGGCTGGTCTCGGCACCGATATCACCGGCATCGTCGACCGGGTTACCGAGCACATCCATGATGCGGCCAAGTGTCTTTTCGCCTACCGGCACCATGATCGGGGCACCGGTATTCAGCACCTCGAGGCCGCGGCGCACGCCGTCTGTCGAGCCCATGGCAATGGTGCGTACCACGCCGTCACCCAGCTGCTGCTGTACCTCGAGCGTAATGTCCTTGCTCTCGACCTTAAGGGCGTCGTACACCTTCGGCACACTGTCACGCGGAAATTCCACGTCGACCACAGCGCCGATGATTTCAACTATGTTGCCAGCACTCATGATGTTTTCCTCTTAACCTGTATCCTTGTTTAACCTGCAGGAGCGGCTTGTTGCCGCGATTCGCGCCGGCAAGGCGCTCCTGCGCAATTAGTTTCGCATTGCGCTATACGGCCGCCGCACCGCTGACGATCTCGGAAATCTCCTGGGTAATCGCCGCCTGGCGTGCCTTGTTGTAGATCAGCTGCAGCTCGTCGATCAGGTCACCGGCATTGTCGGTCGCCGACTTCATGGCGACCATACGCGCTGCCTGCTCGCAGGCGACGTTCTCCACCACGCCCTGGTAAACCAGGGATTCTATGTAGCGGATCATCAGTGAATCCATCACCGGTACGGAATCCGGCTCGTAAATATAGTCCCAGTGCGTCTGCAGCTGCTCGTCTGACTCACCCGCCACCGGTATCAGCTGCTTGACCTGCGGGTGCTGCGACATGGTGTTTTCAAATTCGTTATGCGCCAGGTAGAGCCGGTCGATGCTGCCGGCCTCGTAGGCATCCAGCATCACCTTGACGGTGCCGATCAGCTCGACAATCGACGGTGCATCGCCGAGGTGGGTCGCCGTCGAGAGGATGTTGCCACCGAGCCGCTTGAAGAAGGCGTTGCTCTTGGTACCGATCAGCGTCAGATCGATCTCCAGGCCGGCTTCGCTCCATTCCTTCATGGCAGTGACGACCGACTTGAACAGATTGATGTTCAGGCCGCCACACAGGCCGCGATCCGTTGAGATGATGATCAGGCCAACGCGTTTCGCTTCACGCTCCTGCAGGTAGGGATGGTGATACTCGGGATGGGCATGCGACAGGTGGGTCACCACGGTGTGGATCTTCTCCGCGTAGGGACGCGTCGCCAGCATGCGTTCCTGCGCCTTGCGCATCTTGCTTGCAGCCACCATTTCCATCGCCTTGGTGATCTTCTGCGTGTTCTTGATGCTCGCAATCTTGGTGCGGATTTCTTTCGCGCCTGCCATCTCTCTATCCTGTTATTCCCGTCTCAATCAGCCGACTTGGCGGCTACCAGGTACCGTTTGCCTTGAAGTCCTCAACCGCGCTGCGCAGCCCGGCCTCGATGTCATCGTTGTAGTCGCCGGATTCGTTGATCTTGTCCATCAGGGTGGACTGGTTGGCGCTCATGTAGGCATGCATCGCATGCTCGAAATCAACCACCTTGTCATTCTCGACGTCATCCAGGTAACCCTGGTCGGCGGCAAACAGTGACACGGCCATTTCAGCCACCGACAGGGGTGAATACTGTTTCTGCTTCATCAGCTCGGTCACGCGCTGGCCGCGCTCCAGCTGCTTGCGGGTGGTCTCGTCGAGGTCAGATGCAAACTGCGAGAAGGCCGCGAGTTCACGATACTGCGCCAGTGCCAGACGCACACCGCCGCCGAGCTTCTTGATGATCTTGGTCTGCGCGGCACCACCGACACGCGACACGGACAGGCCGGCGTTGATGGCCGGGCGAATACCGGCGTTGAACAGGTCGGACTCGAGGAAGATCTGGCCGTCTGTAATGGAAATCACGTTGGTCGGCACGAAGGCGGACACGTCACCGGCCTGCGTTTCGATGATCGGCAGCGCGGTCAGTGAACCGGTCTTGCCCTTGACGGCGCCGTTGGTGCGCTTCTCGACGTCATCGGCGTTGATGCGTGCGGCACGTTCCAGCAGGCGTGAATGCAGATAGAACACGTCACCCGGATAGGCCTCACGACCCGGCGGACGACGCAGCAACAGCGACACCTGGCGATACGCCCAGGCCTGCTTGGTGAGATCATCATAAATGATCAGGGCATCCTCGCCGCGGTCGCGGAAGTATTCACCCATGGAGCAGCCGGCGTACGGGGCAATGTACTGCATGGCTGCCGATTCGGCGGCGGCGGCAGCAACGACAATGGTGTGTTCCATCGCACCGTGTTCCTCGAGCTTGCGCACCACGGTGGCGATCGAGGAGTTCTTCTGGCCCACGGCGACGTAGATACATTTCACGCCGGTGCCCTTCTGGTTGATGATGGCGTCGATCGCCACGGCGGTCTTGCCGGTCTGGCGGTCGCCGATGATCAGCTCGCGCTGGCCACGACCAACCGGCACCATGGCGTCGATGGCCTTGAGTCCGGTCTGCACCGGCTCGTCCACCGACTGGCGGGCAATCACGCCCGGGGCAATCTTTTCAATCGGAGAGGTCTCGGCCGCCTCGATCGGGGCCTTGCCGTCGACGGCGTTACCGAGCGAGTCAACCACGCGACCCAGCAGGGCCTCGCCGACCGGCACCTCGAGGATGCGACCGGTGCACTTCACGCTGTCGCCCTCGGTGATGGTCTTGTAGTCACCGAGGATAACGGCACCCACGGAATCGCGTTCCAGGTTGAGCGCCAGGCCGAAGACATTGCCGGGGAACTCCAGCATTTCACCCTGCATGGCATCGGCGAGGCCGTGTATGCGCGCGATGCCGTCGGTCAGGCTGACCACCGTACCCTCGGTGCGTGCCTCGGACACCACCTCGAATTGCTCGATGCGGCTCTTGATCAGCTCGCTGATTTCAGTCGGATTGAGTTGCATAGTGTTTACCTTGATTAAGCCTGTATCTTGTAATTGGTTAAGCGGTGTTGACCGTTTAGTGGTTCAACGCCGTACCGAGACGTTCTAGTTTGCCGCGAACCGAGCCGTCGATGACCAGGTCACCGGCACGGATAATGGCGCCACCCAGCAGGTCCTTGTCGGTTGAACAGCTCAACTCGACATCACGTCCAAGCCGCTTGCGCAGGCTGGCAATGACCTCGGCCTGCTGTGACTCACTGGCGGGAAAGGCCGATACCAGTTCGGCCTGCACGCTGCCTTCCGCGTCACGACGCTGGATTTCGAACAGTGCGGCAATTTCCGGCAGCAGCTGCAGACGGCCATTGGCGGACAGCGTGCGCACGAAGTTGGCGCATTTCTCGTTGATGCGCTCAGCCGCCACGTCAATAAACAGGTCAGCCCGCTGTGTTTCTGTCAGCTGCGGGCTGTCAATCAGCTCGCGCATGCTGTCATCACTGGCGATAGCCGCCAGCAGGCCCAGCATTTCCGACCAGTCCTTCAGGGTCGCGTGGCTGTTGGCAAACTGAAAGGCTGCCTGTGCGTAGGGACGTGCAACGGTGATTGCTTCTGCCATGGCTCGACCTAGATGTCCGCGGCCAGCTTGTTAAGCAGCTCGGCATGGGTGCTCTCGTCGACCTCGCGCTCCAGCACCTTGCCGGCTCCGGCAAGTGCAATGGAGACCACCTGGCCACGCAGCTCTTCCTTGACGCGGTTCAGCTCCTGATCGATCTCGGCGCGGGCGGCCGTCATCAGGCGATCGCCCTCTGCCCTGGCATCGCCCTTGGCCTCGTCAACGATTTCCGCGGCACGCTTGTCGGCACGGTTGATGATCTCGCCGGCCTGTTCCTTGGCCTCGCGCAGCAGATCCTTGGCGCGTTCCTCGGCCAGTTCCTGCTCGTGCTTGCCGTGTTCGGCGGCAGCCAGGCCATCGGCGATCTTTTTCTTGCGCTCATCCAGCGCATGCATGATCGGCGGCCACACATACTTCATGCAGAACACGACGAACAGGAAAAAGGCGATGCCCTGGCCTATGAGGGTGGCATTGATATTCATGTCAAAACCTCTGCGTCTAACTCAGTCGTAACCGGGATTAGCCGCCAACCACTGCAAACAGGATGTAGAGTGCGATACCCACGGCGATCATCGGTACGGCGTCGACCAGACCCATGACGATGAAGAACTGGGTACGCAGCATCGGTATCAGTTCCGGCTGACGCGCAGCACCTTCCAGAAAGCGGCCACCCAGGACACCGATACCCACGGCGGCACCCAGTGCACCCAGGCCCATCATCAGTGCGCCGGCGATATAGAGTAATGCGTCTGCCATTTCCATGTTTTTCTCCTAAAAATATAACGAGCTGTTTAAATAAAAATCAGTGGTGTTCCTGATGCGCCATGTCCAGGTACACGATGGTCAGTGTCATGAAGATAAACGCCTGCAGGGTAATAATCAGAATATGAAAGATGGCCCAGCCGATCTGCAGCAGACCACCAAAGGAACCGAGCACCAGGCCGCCGCTGTACATCAGTGCGATCAGGATAAAGATCATTTCGCCGGCATACATGTTGCCGAACAGTCGCAGTGCCAGTGAAATCGGCTTGGCGATCAGGTTGACGCCTTCCAGCAGCAGGTTGACCGGCATGCCGACCTTGCCAAACGGCTGGAACGCCAGCTCCGCGAAGAAGCCGCCGGGGCCCTTGATCTTGAAGCTGTAGTACAGGATCAGCAGGAACACGCCCAGTGCCATGCCGAAGGTGGCATTCGGGTCGGTGGTCGGCACGACCTTCAGATAGGGAATGCCGATCTGGGTTGCCAGCAACGGCAGAAAGTCGATGGCAATCAGGTCCATGAAATTCATCAGGAAGATCCAGATGAAGATGGTGAAGGCCAGGGGTGCAACCAGCGGGTTGCGGCCACTGAAGGAGCCCTTCACGCTGTCCTCGATAAACTCGACAATCCACTCGGCAAAGTTCTGCAGGCCACCGGGAATCCCGGCCGTGGCGTTCTTTGCCACGCGGTGAAAGATGAACAGGAACAGCACGCCCAGGCCAATGGAGAAACCGAGGGTATCGAGGTGAAGCGCCCAGAAACCCATTTCCTTGGCTTCCTCTGCACCATGGGCAATGCCCCACGTCCCGTCAGGGTGCTGGCCAAAGGTCAGGTTCTGCAGGTGATGCTTGATATATTCAGCTGAAGTGAGGGCTTCGCCCGCCATAACTAGTCCGTTCCAACAAATAAATTCAGTAACAGGGCCAACTGGCCCACGATAAATCCGCCAATCAAGGCGCCCGGGTCAAGCTGCAGGACGCCCAGTGCCAGCGCAAACAGCAGTACCACCCAGACAAAACGCTCCAGCGCGGTGCGGTACAACACCCGCATACTCTCGCCGGCGCTGAGCGCGCGACCCTGGTCGACACGCCGCCGACGCCACTCCAGCCACAGCACGTTGATCATGGCAATCAGTCCGCCAAACCAAACCGAACCCGCCTGGAAAGCACCGTAGACCATGAAAACAATGACCGAAGTCGCCGCAATCAGCGTCAGCTGCAGCATGGCGAGCGAGCCAATCCGGCGCACTGTATTCGCCATAATCGATCAATAATTCAACAAGTTACGTGATATCCATCTGCCGGCCCGGGTGCTGTGCGGCGTACAACGGCGTCCACAGTACGGCCAGCAGGCAGCCCGGGATTATAAGGATCGCCGATGGCAGGGGTCAATGAATTTGGCCGAAAAAGCCGGGCGACGGTTATTCGGCACTACGCTCAGATCGGATTGGCCTCGGAACCAAGCGGTACCACCTCGGTCTTCACGTCTTCCTCGAGATACGGCACACCGGCAAAACGCTTCAGTGTTACCTCGGTGCCATCCTCCCTGATGTGGCTGCTGGTGGTGCAGCCGGCCAGCGCCAGGATCAGAACCACTACCGGGAAACGCATACCTGCCGCCATCAGATTTGCGACTCGATCGGCATCAGTCGCATAAAGCCGACACCGAAGCGGTGCCAGAATGTGGTGTGGGGATCCTTGTTGAAGGTCACTGACTCGCCATCCATCTTGCCATGCCAGCGCAGGCTGCCATAACCGTCTTCATCGTTTTCCAGTGTCACACGAAAGGCAACGTCCTCAATCTCGTCATCAAAGCTTTGCGCCAGCCCGGTCGCCAACTCCGGTGATTCCATGACCACGCCGATCTCGGTGTTCTGTACCACCGAGCGTGCATCCAGGTTCAGTGAACCGATAAAAAGGATTTCACGGTCCACGCTAAAGGCCTTGGCATGCAGGCTGGAACGGGCGCGCTCGATCTTGCCTCGCGACCAGGCACGACGCGCATCCTTGCTGGTAATCTGGTTGAGTTCATACAACTCGGCACCGGCGCGCAGCAGGCCCTTGCGGTAACGCGAGTACCCGGCGTGCACGATGCTGACATCGGTAGAGGCCAGCGAGTTGGTGAGGATGCGCACGCGCACGCCGCGGTCGGTCAGCTGCTGGACAAACTCCACGCCGGACTTGCCGGGAACAAAATACGGCGACAGGATGATCAACTCTTTCTGCGCGCCGGCCATGTAGGGTTTGACCTGGGTCCACATCTGGTAGGCCTTGTCGCCGGTATCCTCTCTCAGCTTCTCCGGCGGGTCTGCATACACCGCACCCTCACCCCAGATGAACCTGATTGACCTGTCTCTTATCTGGTTGGACAGCTCCGAATCGGCGAGCCGCTGCAGGTACTCGGAATCCTGCATGTCGGCCTCAAAGGCCGCCATGCGTTGCAGGCCGGCCTTCAGGTCGGCCTCGGTGGGCCGGGTGTCTACCAGCAGGCTGATCGGGTAGCTCAGCGGGCTGTTCCAGTATTCATCAAAGGAGCGCGACACCTGGTTGGCCACCGGACCGATGGCCAGTACATCCAGGTCGGCAAAGGCGAGGTTCTGGTCGTGATCGAAATACTCGTCACCGATGTTGCGCCCGCCCAGTACCGTCACCTGGTTATCGACGGTGAAGGACTTGTTATGCGCGCGCCGCGTCTGCTTGCCGAAGCCGGTGAGGTACTGCAGCGTGCGGCCGGTGTTGCGTGCAAACGGATTGAAGATGCGCACCTCGATATTCGGATGGCTGTCGTAGACGGCGATATTGAAATCGCGGTTGCCCTCGTCGATGTCGTCCAGCAGCAGGCGCACACGCACACCGCGGTTGGCCGCCTTGAGCAGCTGGCTGGCAAACAGGGTACCGACCTCGTCACTGTGCATCATGTAGTACTGGGTATCGATACTGCGCTCGGCCAGCTGTGCCAGCACGGCACGGGCCACAAAGGCATCCAGGCCGTTGGCCAGCATCAGATAGGCGGACTCGCCCTCGACATGTTCGAGCCTGCGGGCATCGAATATCTGGCCGATTGCAGTATCACTGGTATCGGTGTAGTGCAGGGTCTCGCTGCGCCGGGTGTTGTCCGGCAGGGAGGCGCAACCGCCCAGTGCCAGCAGGGCCAGTAACAGGAAAAACCTCGGGAAGGGATTCACTAAATGCATCGTGCACTCATCCGGCTAACAGAGAAGCTGGACAGTATACGACCTGTGCGGGGGTGAGGACACTATTCGCGGCTACAAGCCGCTCCTACCCCGGTAGACACAAAAGGTAGGAGCGCCTTGCAGGCGCGAACCTAGCCACCCGGCGGTGACAGCTTCTCCATCACCTTGTCCAGACTGAAGCTGGCGGCCTTCTGGCGCGGCGGGAACTCCTTGAAGGTCATGAGGAACTCAGCCACATAGTCCTGCGCTGGCAATAACAGGAAAGGACGGTCCAGCCACCAGTCATCATAGGTGTTAGAGGTCACCATGCCACGCTCGTAGGGATCACGGCGCAGATTTTCTATCAAGGGCGCACGCAACGGTATAAAGGGCTCACGCCAGGCCTGGAAGGTTGCCTCGGCACGCTGCTCCATGAAGATCGCCTTCCAGTCGTTGTAGCGCAGCGCAGTCAGGTCGCCATCGTCAGAGAAATAGAAGATTTCCCTGCGTGGTCCCTGCTCAACCTCACCTGTCAGGTATGGCAGAAAATTATAGCCATCGAGGTGCACCTTGTAGTCCCGACCGATGGCGCTGTGACCCTTGAGCAGCTTCTCCTTCACGTTCGGCTCACCGGCTACTGCAAGGAACGTCGGCAACCAGTCCATGTGGTGCATGATCTCGTTGGACCAGGTACCGGCCTTGAACTTGCCCGGCCAGCGCACCGCGGCCGGTACACGCCAGCCGCCTTCCCAGTTGGTGTTCTTCTCGCCACGGAACGGTGTCATGGCTGCATCCGGCCAGGTGTTCATGTGCGGACCGTTATCCGTTGAATAGAACACGATGGTGTTGTCGGCAATACCCAGTTCATCGAGCTTGTCGAGGAACTTGCCGATGTGCATGTCGTGCTCGACCATGCCGTCGGAATATTCATCCTGTCCGGAGATGCCGCGCAGTTCCTCTTTGACGTGGGTGCGGAAATGCATGCGCGTGCCGCTCCACCAGACAAACCAGGGCTTGCCGGCCTTGTGCTGTTCCTCGATGAATGCGAGCGCACGGTCCGAGGTTTCATCGTCCACCGTCTCCATGCGTTTCTTTGTCAGTGGCCCGGTGTCATCGATCTTCTGGCTACCGTCCGGCATGGCAAAGGAGTGGATCACACCACGAGGACCATACTTCTTGCGGAATTCCGGATCCTTCGGATAGTCCTCATTTTCCGGTTCTTCCTCGGCATTGAGGTGATACAGGTTGCCAAAGAACTCGTCGAAACCGTGATTGCTGGGCAGCATCTCATCCTTGTCGCCGAGGTGATTCTTGCCAAACTGACCGGTGGCGTAACCATGGTTCTTCAGCAAGCCGGCAATCGTCGGGTCTTCGACCTGCATCCCCTCGTTTGCGCCGGGCAGTCCCACCTTGGACAGGCCGGTACGAAACACGCTCTGGCCCATGATGAACGATGAGCGACCCGCGGTGCAGCTCTGTTCGCCATAGTAGTCGGTGAAGGTGATGCCCTCGTTCGAGATGCGGTCGATGTTGGGTGTCTTGTAACCCATCAGGCCGTGGGTGTAGGCCGAGATATTCGACTGGCCGATATCATCGCCCCAGATGACGAGGATGTTGGGTTTATCCGCCGCGGCGAGGGCGTTGCCGGTAACAACGAGCAGCAGCGCGCAGCAGCGCTGCAGGTTCCGTATGATGTGCATAAGAGTATCTCCTTGTATTAATTCGTATTATAGCTACTTCACCAGGGCGTCAACGGCCTTGCCGGTGTCGACCGATTCGCCGAGCTGCTGGTAATCGACCGCGTGGGCCGTTGCTGACAGGCACAGAAAGACAGCGGGTACCGCGATGGGATAACGCATATTCAGGACTCCTTGTTATTGGTTGTGGGTTCCGATAAGGCCGTAGTCTAGACCACGCTGCCGGGTTTTTCCCCGGTTTTTATTTCAGTTGCACGGCTGCGGTTTAGCCGCGGCGGGCCTGGTAACGATCCCAGTAAATCGCGAGCAGCGTCATGCACACACTGATGATCAGGATGATCCAGATAAATTCCTCGAAATAGGCCATCACCAGCGTGGCCACGCCCAGCAAAAAACCCAGCAGGTAAAAATGGCGCCCGACATGTGCACCGTCGAGGAACACGGTCAGCGACAGCAGCAGCAGGATGACCAGCCCGGCATCGGCGTTGTTGAGACGGCCGTTGTGAATCAGCGCATAGGTGATGATCACCGCGGCGACACAGGCACTCCAGTGCAGCAGTTGCACGCGTAACCGCTTGAGGTGTGCCCGGGTGTCTTCGCCCTGTGCCTGCCGCACGGCAGCAAACAGGGCGACCGCGGCACAGATGAGGATCATGAACAGCCAGTAACGGTGGGCATCCGCCGGTGAGAAATCGGTGATGCCGACACCGATAATGGCCAGCACCAGCAGGAACATGAAGGTCACCAGGTTGGCCTGGCCGGCCCTGGCAATGGACACGCTAGTCCCCTGCCCTGCTTGCAAATCCGGTTACGCTTGCCACCGGCGCGGTACGCAGCCCGTTACTGGATATGTACCAGGATGCCGTCCAGCTCATCCAGGCTGTTGTAGTTGATTTCCAGCTTGCCCTTGCCGCCACGGCCCTGGCGGATCGCCACGCGGGCACCCAGCTTGTCCGACAGGTCGGTCTCCAGGCGTTGAATGTCGGCATCCTTGCTGGCCTTCTGCGCTTTCGGCGGCGCCGGTCGCTGCAGTGATTTCACCAGCCCCTCGGTGGCGCGTACCGTCAACCCGCGGTTGACGACCTGGCGCGCCGCCTCCAGCTGCTTGTTGCCGCCAAGTGCCAGCAGGGCGCGTGCATGCCCCATCTCCAGCTGTCCCTGCTCGACCATGTTCTTCACCGCGTCTTCCAGATCCAGCAGACGTAACAGGTTGGAGACCGCGGCGCGCGAGCGACCCACCGCCTCGGCACACTGTTCATGGGTCAGTTCGAATTCCTTGATAAGACGATCCAGTGCGCGCGCCTCTTCCAGCGGGTTCAGGTCCTCGCGCTGGATATTCTCGATCAGCGCAATGGCGATCGCGGCACGGTCCTCGACCTCGCGCACCACGGCCGGGATCTCGTGCAGACCGGCCAGTTGCGAGGCACGCCAGCGGCGTTCACCGGCAATGATTTCGTAACGCCCTTCTCCAATCGCACGCACCACAATCGGCTGAACCACGCCCTGTGCGCTGATGGAATCGGCCAGGTCCTGCAGCGACTCCTGGTGCATGTCGACACGCGGCTGGTACTTGCCGCGCTGGATGACATCCACCGGCAGCGAGCACAGAGTGCCGTCTGTTGGCGAGGCCGGGGCCGACGCCGGACTGTCTCCGGTGGGTACCGATCTCAGTTCCGGTGGTGCACTCGACGCCGGGTTATCCGCGACCGCCGCCGGGCGTGCCGCCGAGCCAAGCAATGCATCCAGTCCTCGACCCAATCCGCGTTTTTTCGCTGCCATGTCAGTGTCCGTTTGGTCCCGTCAAATTAATAGTGATGCGTCGCAGGTAGCCCGCTGTCAGGCGATATCCGCCTGTGTTTCATTTTGCTGTGCAGGTACCACGGGCGCATGCCGGCGCAGGTACTCACCGGCCAGTGCCAGGTAGGAGGTAGCGCCGCGGGAACCCTTGTCATAGCGCAGCACCGGCAGGCCATGGCTGGGCGCCTCGGCCAGGCGCACGTTGCGCGGGATAATGGTGCGGTAGAGTTTTTCACCGAAGTGTTCCTGCAACTGCGCGGAGACATCATTCGACAGGTTATTGCGCGCATCGTACATGGTGCGCAGCAGGCCCTCGATATCGAGTTCCGGGTTGATGCTGGCGCGTACCGATTCGACGGTATCCAGCAGTGCCGACAGGCCTTCCAGCGCATAGTACTCGCACTGGATCGGGATCAGCACACCGTGCGCAGCGGCCAGGGCATTCACCGTGAGCATGCTCAGTGACGGCGGGCAATCGATCACGATCAGGTCATAGTCATTCTGTACATAGGTCAGTGCCGCGCGCAGGCGACGTTCGCGATCGCCCTTCCCCAGCAGTTCCACCTCGGCGGCCGTCAGGTCACTGTTACCCGGCAGCAGGTGATAACCGGCCTCCTCGGCATCGACGATGATATCGCGAATGTCGGCATGCCCGAGCAGCAGGTCATAGCCGGTGAGTTCGACCTCGTGCTTGTCGACGCCGCTGCCCATGGTGGCATTGCCCTGCGCGTCGAGATCGATCAGCAACACGCGGCGACCGGTATCCGACAGCGACGCTGCCAGGTTAACGCTGGTCGTGGTCTTGCCAACGCCACCCTTCTGGTTGGTCACTGCGATTATATGAACCATATCTACCCTGCCCTAGTTCTGTACTGCCGGATGCATGATGACCAGGTGCCGTTCGGCATCCAGTCCCGGTACCTTCAGTGCCACGACGTCATCGATGACCGACTTGTCCTCGAGGCATTCCACCTCGGTCATGGGGTAGACACCCTTCATGGCCAGCATTCTGCCTTCGTCATTACAGAGGCGCGCTGCGTAGCGGTAAAAATCCGGCAAATCGGAAAACGCGCGACAGATGATAGTGTCGAACAGTGCGTCCGGCTTGTATTCCTCGACACGCGAGTCCACCAGAGTGACATTGTCGAGGTTGAGAATACCCAGGGTCTGCTGCACAAAGCGCAGCTTCTTGCTGCTGCTGTCGAGCAATACGAATTCGCGCTCCGGGCAGGCAATGGCCAGTGGAATCCCGGGTAGCCCTGCGCCGGTACCGATATCCAGGATACGCTCGCCGTGCAGGTGCGGCAGGATGGTGAGACTGTCGAGGATGTGCCGGGTAACGATGTCGGTCGGCTTGCGAACCGAGGTCAGGTTATAGACCCGGTTCCAGTTCATCAGCTCGGTAACGTACTCCATCAGCAGGTTGTCACCGCCAAGGATTTCTTCCAGCTCCAGGTCGTAAAGACCTTCTTCCAGCAACTCGGCCGGATCGACGAATGTACTGCTACGTCCCTTGCGATTGCGATTATAGAGTCCGGTATGCATGGCCTGTCATTTTAATAAAGTACCTGCCTCAAGCACTCTTTCGTGCCGCCCTGAACTTTTTAATGTATATCAGCAACAGTGAAACCGCTGCCGGCGTGATACCCGGAATGCGTGCCGCCTGGCCCATCGTTTCCGGTCTGACCCGTTGCAGCTTTTCACATGCCTCATTGGAAAGCCCCCGCACCATAGTGTAATCGAAATCCACTGGCAATGGTTGATCCTGGTGGCGTTGCTGGCGTTCGATCTCCGACTGCTGGCGATCCAGGTAACCGGCGTACTTCGCCTGGATCTCGACCTGCTCGGCCACATCGTCTGCAGCGACACCCGGCCCGATACCGTCAACGGAGGTCAGCTTGCGGTAATCCAGTTCCGGTCGACGCAACAGTTCACTGGCACGCACGTCACGTTGCAGGGGCTTGTCCAGCCAGCTCGACAGCGCGCTCGCCGCGGCCGTTTCGGGCTGTATACACAGTGCCTTCAGCCGTTGCTGTTCCTGCTCGATGGCCTCGCGGCGCGCGCAAAACTGCTGCCAGCGAGGGGGATCGATCAGGCCCATTTCATGCGCCAGCGGGGTCAGCCGCAGGTCGGCATTATCCTGGCGCAACAGCAGGCGGTATTCCGCACGGCTGGTAAACATGCGGTACGGCTCGCTGGTGCCCTGCGTGACCAGGTCATCGACCAGCACCCCCAGGTAGGCCTCGTCACGGCGTGGCAGCCACGGCGGCAGATCCTGCGCCTGGCGTGCCGCATTCAGACCGGCCAGCAAACCCTGTGCGGCGGCCTCCTCGTAACCGGTCGTACCGTTGATCTGGCCCGCGAAATACAGGCCCGCGATCACCCGTGTCTGCAGTGAATGGCGCAGGTCGCGCGGGTCAAAGAAGTCGTACTCGATGGCATAGCCGGGGCGCGTGATGTGGGCCCGTTCAAAGCCCTCGATGGAATGCACCAGCGCCTGCTGGACCTCCCAGGACAGGCTGGTGGAGATGCCGTTGGGATAGACCTCGTGGGTATCCAGGCCCTCCGGCTCGACAAAGATCTGGTGCGAGGACCTGTCGGCAAAGCGCACCACCTTGTCCTCGATTGACGGGCAGTAGCGTGGCCCGGTACCGGCAATGGCACCACTGTACAACGGTGAATCGTGCAGGCCATTGGCAATGATGTCGTGGGTCTGCGCATTGGTGCGCGTGATGTGGCAGTCGAGCTGGCGCGGATGCTCGCCGGCATTGCCAAGAAACGACATGACCGGGCGCGGCTGGTCACCGGGTTGCGCCTGCAATTGCGTGTAATCGATGCTGCGGCCATCCAGCCGCGGCGGTGTACCGGTCTTGAGGCGTTCCACGCGTAGCGGGTATTCCCGCAGACGCGTTGCCAGTGCATTTGCCGGTGGATCCCCGGCGCGCCCGCCGGCGTACTGGCTGGGGCCGATGTGGATGCGCCCGCCGAGGAAGGTACCGACGGTCAGCACCACGGTCGTGGCCCTCAGGGTCTGTCCCATGGCGGTGACCACACCGCGCACGCGCTCGCCCTCGACGACCAGGTCGGCCACCTCCTGCTGAAACAACTGCAGACCGGGCTGGTTTTCCAGCGCGCGACGCACGGCCTGGCGGTAGAGCACACGGTCCGCCTGCGCACGCGTGGCGCGCACGGCCGGTCCCTTGCTGGCATTGAGCACCCGGAACTGGATGCCGGCCTGGTCGGTTGCCCGTGCCATCACGCCACCCAGGGCATCGATCTCGCGCACCAGGTGACTCTTGCCGATGCCGCCGATGGCCGGGTTGCAACTCATCTG
>CAJQNP010000172.1 GCA_905479705.1 uncultured Gammaproteobacteria bacterium | reverse complement strand
AGCTGCGGAGGATTTCATGGTGCATTTTCTTGTTCTTCTTGCAGTAGCTTTCATACCACTGCCGGAAGATGGACTCCAACGTATCCGCATTGATGAGCGCTTGCTTTTCAAGCTTGCGGACGATCTTGGGGTTATGCCCCTGTTCCAGTTCTTTCCTTAAGCGCTCATTTTCTGCGCGCGCCGCCTTTAGTTTCAGCTTTGGATATGAACCAATATCAAGGCGCTGCAATTTCCGGTCATAACGGTAGCGCATCTGGAAGGTGACCTTCCCGAGAGGAGAAACGCGAACGCTCAAACCATCGCGGTCTTTTACTTCTTGGACAGCAGGTCGTTTCTTGCCAGAGTTAGCCTTGAGCCAGCTATCTGAAAGAGCCATAGGATCACCCCCTATATCAGGCTGTGTACATATTTTTTTGAGAGCCTCAAAACATCAATTTATGTACACAGATATGTACATAATTATGAAGGCTCAGCTTGTCTTTGGATGTCCTTCATTGTCCCGCAAAAAGGACGGGGAGGCAATAAATACAGGAGTTTTAGAGAGTTTTTGACTCTACTTGTCAGAGACTGACTTTGAGAGGAAGATCCGGGTGGGAAATAATGGCAAAGGTGCGACGTCGCGACACCTCATCTCTGATGTTACTCATATGAAACCGGGGAAAAGAATACTGAAAGGCGCGTATTCTACCCGATAGTCGGGTAAACGTCCCGGCAGCAAACGGCCGGGCCATGGCACACCTGGCAGCCGGCCCGAGGCCAGTAAATGACTAGAGAATACGGGCGAGAATCAGGGCATCTTCCCGGCCCTTGCCTGCCGGATAGTAGTCACGCCGACTGCCCAGTTCGTTAAAGCCCTCATCCTCATAGAGAGCACGAGCGGAAGTATTTGAGGGTCTTACCTCCAGAAATACAACCTCGGCTTCATGACGCCTGGCGATTGATATCAGGTGGCGCAGCATCTTTCTGCCGGTACCATGCTGACGGGATTCCGGACGTACACAGATATTCAACAGGTGAGATTCACCGGCCGCGACACTGAGAATACCGTAGGCCTCGACCACACCATATCGACCACAGACCCAGCAGCTGTATCCGGCATGCAGGCAATCGCTGAAGATCAGCTGTGTCCAGGGGTACGGGTAACTCTGTCGTTCGATCTCCAGCACCTGCGAGAGGTCGTCGTCCCGCATCGGTCGAAAATCGAGGGCAGGTTCTTTTAGTATGGCACTCATTGTTATTGGTCTTGTTAACCGGCCAGTCGCTGCTTGTAGACGGACTGTGCAAACTGCAGGTCTTCCCACACTTTGCGCTTTTCAAGTGGTGAGCGCAACAGATACGCCGGATGGTAGGTCACGATGAGGGGAATTTCGGCGTCACCGTAGTGGTGCACGCTACCACGCAGGCGCCCGACCGGCGTTGTTGTCTGCAACAGACCGTGCGCCGCAATGCGTCCAACAGCCAGAATCAGCTTCGGTTGTAGCAACGCGATCTGCTGCTGCAGCCAGGGCTCACAGCAGGCCATCTCATCCGCTGACGGGTCGCGATTCGACGCTGGCCGGCACTTCAGGATATTCGCGATATAGACCTCGGCCCGCTGGTAGCCCGCGGCAAACAACATCTCGTTTAGCAGTAAACCGGCACGGCCAACAAACGGCTCGCCTTGCCTGTCCTCGTCGGCACCCGGCGCCTCGCCAATAATCATCCAGTCGGCCTGCCGGTTGCCTGTACCGAAGACGGTCTGTGTTCGCGATGTGTGCAGTTCGCACCTGGTACAGCCGGACACGGCAAGCTCGAGTGCTTCCCACGATTGTTGTCCGGCACAAGGTTCTACCCCCTCCTCCGTGTCGGCATCCGCCATTGACGCGTCACGGGGCAACCATCGCTGGATACCCAGTGCCTGCAGGTATGCATGCCGGGATGCACTACTCATGGCTGGAGAATCAGACATCGCCCAGTTGCGGGTGGGCACGCGCATCCGGCTGGATAATCTTGTTCACGGCATTGATGTATGCCTTGGCAGACGCAATCACGATATCCGTGTCAGCACCCTGCCCGTTGACGATGCGACCATCCAGTTTCAACCTGACCGTGACTTCACCCTGCGAATCGGTGCCACTGGTGATTGCCCGTACCGAGTACAATTCCAGCTCGGTACCGCTGTTCACCATTACCTCGATCGCCTTGAAGGCGGCATCCACCGGCCCGCTTCCTGAACACTCGGCCTGCTTTTCTTCACCATTCAACCACAGGGTAACGCTCGCATTCGGCGTTTCGCCCGTTTCCGAACACACCCTGAGCGACACCAGCTTCAACCATTCATTCCCCGATTCCAGACCGGAATCGGTAACCAGCGCCTGCAGGTCTTCATCAAAGATTTCATGTTTTTTATCGGCGAGGTCCTTGAAGCGGGAAAACGCCTCATTGAGCGCCTCCTCGGATTCAAACTCGATATCCAGGTCCTTGAGGCGTGTGCGGAACGCATTTCGCCCGGAGTGCTTGCCCAGCACGATACGATTTGCGGCCCAGCCAACATCCTGGGCGCGCATGATCTCGTAGGTCTCGCGACTCTTCAGCACACCGTCCTGGTGAATACCGGATTCATGCGCGAAGGCGTTTGCGCCAACAATGGCCTTGTTCGGTTGTACCGCAAAGCCCGTGATCCCGGACACCAGCCGTGAGCAGGTCATGATCTGGGTGGTATCCAGATCCGTTTTGCAGGGAAAGATATCCTGGCGTGTCTGTACCGACATCACGACTTCTTCCAGTGCGGCGTTACCGGCACGTTCGCCCAGACCGTTGATGGTGCATTCCACCTGGCGGGCCCCGTTGAGTACGGCCGACAGGGAGTTGCCGACCGCCAGCCCCAGATCGTTGTGGCAATGCACCGAGAAGACCGCCTTGTCGGAGTTGGGCACGCGTTCTATCAACTGGCGAATCAGTTCACCAAACTGGTGCGGCAGGTTATAGCCGACCGTATCCGGAATATTCACCGTTGTCGCGCCGGCATCGATCACCGCCTCCAGCACGCGGCATAAAAAATCCAGCTCGGAACGCCCGGCATCTTCAGGGGAAAACTCGACATTATCTGTATACTGCCGGGCCCGTTTGACTGCGTGCACGGCCTGCTCGATGACCTGTTCCGGCTCCATGCGCAATTTCATTTTCATGTGAATCGGCGAGGTCGCGATGAAGGTATGGATCCGTGAGGAAGTCGCGGGTTTCAGCGCCTCACCGGCGCGATCAATATCCTTGTCCAGGGCACGCGCGAGGCCGCACACCGTGCTGTTCGACACAGCCCTGGCGACGGCCTTCACCGACTCGAAATCACCGGGACTGGCGATCGGAAAACCGGCCTCGATGACATCGACCCGCATGCGCTCCAGCGCCCTGGCAATACGCACCTTTTCATCACGTGTCATGGAGGCGCCGGGGCTCTGCTCGCCATCACGAAGCGTGGTATCAAATATGGTTAACTTGTCTTGACTGCTCATGTGTTGACTCCGCTCGTGACGGTCATGCCTTGCGTTGCACGCCGTCAGCCAGTCTCATCAGTACCCAGCATAACAAACCTGCCGTTGCACGGCCGCTGGTAGAAATGAATTGAAGTGCGTTTCACCTCGCCAGGTATGAGTTATCTGCCCGAGGGCAGCAGTCGCAGGAGGGACAACAGCAGCAGGCCTGCCAGGACGGCGGGCCGGGGGAAAACACGGTATGTGTTTCGATAACTGCTCATGATCCGGGACTATATGTCAAAAATGTCAGGATTGCCATGCCCCGCCAAAACGTCCTATTCCCCCCGCTTTCTGGACCTGCGCCGGCTGCGTATCTCGATCAGGGTGTAAACAATCCCGAAAATCGCATAAACCAGAAACCCGGTAAACAATATCTTGGGCGGATCGATCGAGGCGAAAACATACAGCAGCATCACGATCAGCACGGCAAAGAACGGCACACGGTTCTTGAAGTTGAATTCCTTGAAGCTGTAATAGCGGATATTGCTGACCATGAGCAGCCCCATGGCGATGGTCAGCACAAAGGCAATGTACACCACGCTCTCGCCGCTCAATCCGAAATCGGTTGCTGCCCAGACCAGCCCGGCGAGCACACCGGCCGCGGACGGGCTCGGCAGGCCGCGGAAATAGGCCTTCTCGGCAGTCGCCACCTGGGAATTGAAGCGCGCCAGTCGCAGTGCGGCACTCGCCGCGTAGATAAAGGCCGCAAGCCAGCCCAGCTTTGCCCAGCCCAGGCTGATCATGGATTTCAGGGACCATTCGTAGACCACCAGGGCAGGTGCCAGGCCGAAACACACCATATCCGACAGGCTGTCGTACTCGACGCCAAAGTCACTCTGGGTCCTGGTCAGGCGCGCGACACGACCATCAAGACCGTCAAGCACCATGGCAATGAATATCGCGATAGCTGCCGACTCAAAGCGACCGTCCATGCCCGCTACAATCGCGTAAAAACCGGAAAACATAGCGGCCGTTGTGATCATGTTGGGCAACAGGTAAATCCCGCGGCGAGATTTCTGCTGGCCGTTATCGGGCGGAATTGATTCTGATTCTCCTGTAGTCATACGCGCACCAGCTTGGCAATAATGTCGGACCCGCCTTGTACTGTATCACCTTCCTTGATGGTCAGCCGGGCATTTTCCGGCAGGTACACCTCAACCCTGCCACCGAGGTGTATGTAGCCACAGCGCTTACCCTGCCCGATGCGGTCACCAAAGCGGATATTGCAGCGCGGTTCATTCCGCAGCGGGCCCCGTGTCATCACCACGACGACATCATCCCCTTCATCGGACTGCAGCCAGACACCGTGCGGCATGTGGTCGCCATCCGGGATATTCTGCGGTTCAAGGACCTTGCCCTCGATCGGACTGCGCGTGGTATACACCCCGTACGCGGTCATTTGTATGGTCACGCGAGTGGACTGCCTGAGCAGGTAGGGATCGTGGGTGGCTTCAACCGCAACGATCCTGCCATCGGCAGGACTGACAACGGCAAGCGGTTGTGACGGTATGTCGCGCTCCGGGTCCCGGAACAGCACCACCATGAGGACCGCCAGCAGCCAGAACGGCAGTGACTCCATTACACCGATGTAATGCAGCACCCCCACGCCGGCAATGACGGCAACCACCAGCGGCGCCACGCCTTCACGTGCGATCATCGGTCGTATCTCACGATCTCGTGCTCACAGCTGTGCAGTTGTGCCGGTAACGCCTCAGTTAACGTTCTTGTCGACGATCTTGCCTTCGTTGATCCAGGACATCATGCCGCGCAACTTCGCCCCCACCGTCTCGATCGGGTGCTCCTGACCAATGCGGCGTTTCGCCTTGAGCGTAGCAGCACCGGCCTGGTTTTCCAGGATGAATTCGCGTGCGAATTCCCCGTTCTGTATTTCGTCGAGGATGCGGCGCATCTCCTGCTTGGTCTCGGCAGTGACGACACGCGGTCCGCGGGTCAGATCACCGTACTCGGCCGTGTTGGAAATCGAGTAGCGCATGTTGGCGATACCGCCTTCATACATGAGGTCAACAATCAGTTTTAGCTCATGGAGACATTCAAAATACGCCATCTCGGGTGCATAGCCTGCCTCGGTCAGCGTCTCGAAGCCGGCCTGTACCAGCGATGTCGCACCACCGCACAGCACGGCCTGCTCACCGAACAGGTCGGTTTCCGTCTCTTCCTTGAAGGTGGTCTCGATGACACCGGCACGGCCACCGCCGTTGGCGGAGGCATATGACAGGGCAACATCCTTTGCCCGGCCGCTGGCGTCCTGGTAAACGGCAATCAGGCTGGGCACACCCGCACCATTGGTGTAGGTAGAGCGCACCAGGTGACCCGGACCCTTCGGTGCAATCATGATGACATCGAGGTCCGCACGCGGTTCGATTTGCTGATAGTGGATATTGAAGCCGTGGGCGAAGGCCAGTGACGCACCCTGCTTGATATTCGGCGCAATGCTGTCACGGTAGAGCGTTGCCTGGTGCTCGTCGGGTGCCAGGACCATAACCACGTCGGCGCCTGCAACGGCGTCATTGATCGGCTTCACGCTAAGCCCGGACTTTTTAGCTTTCGCCTCGGAGATCGAACCGGAGCGCAAACCGACGGTCACATCCACACCGGATTCCTTCAGGTTATTGGCGTGTGCATGGCCCTGTGAACCGTAGCCGATAATAGTGACCTTGAGTCCCTGGATGATTGAGAGGTCCGCGTCTTTGTCGTAGTAGATATTCATTTTTCTGTACCTGTGTATACCTGTCATGAACGCCGCTCGAGCGGCATCGTGTTAATAAAAATCCTGTTCAAATCTTCAGTGATCGATCACCACGCGCTATACCGGACACACCGGAACGTACCACTTCAATGATCACGCCCTGGTCGAGGGCCTGCAGGAAGGCATCCAGCTTTTCGCCCGCCCCGGTCAGCTCGATGGTGTAACTTTCGTCCGTGACATCGATGACACGGCCGCGAAATATATCGGACAGACGTTTCAGCTCGGTGCGACGATCACCCGAGGCATGTACCTTGACCAGCATCATCTCCCGCTCGATGTGCGGACCGTCGGTCATGTCAATCAATTTCACGACATCAATCAGCTTGTTCAGCTGCTTGGTGATCTGCTCGATAATATCGTCGGTGCCACGCGTCACCAGCGTCATGCGCGACAGCGAGGGGTCCTCGGTCGGCGCCACCGTCAGCGACTCGATGTTATAACCACGCGCGGAAAACAGCCCGGCAACGCGTGACAGCGCACCCGCCTCGTTTTCCATCAGTATTGAAATGATATGGCGCATCGTTAAATAAGGATCATCTCGTTCTGACCGCCGCCGGCCGGAATCATCGGGTACACGTTTTCTTCCCTGTCAGTGAGGAAATCCATGAAGACCAGCCGGTCCTTGAGCTTCAGCATTTCCAGCAGGGCACCCTCGACATCACCCGGCCTGGTTATCTGCATGCCGACATGACCGTAACTCTCGGCCAGCTTGACGAAATCCGGCAGGGACTCCATGTACGACATGGCGTAGCGCTTCTGGTAGAAGAATTCCTGCCACTGGCGCACCATGCCCAGGTAGCCGTTATTCAGGTTGATGATCTTCACCGGTAGCCGGTACTGGGTACAGGTGGACAACTCCTGGATACACATCTGGATACTGCCTTCGCCGGTAATACAGGCAACCGTGGCATCGGGATGCGCAAACTGCACACCCATGGCTGCCGGCAGACCAAAGCCCATCGTGCCCAGCCCGCCCGAGTTGATCCAGCGGCGTGGCTTGTCGAACTTGTAGAATTGCGCGGCCCACATCTGGTGCTGGCCCACATCGGAGGTAACAAACGCGTCACCGTTGGTCAGCTTGTAGAGCGTCTCGACGACAAACTGCGGCTTGATCTTGTCACTGTCGCGGTCAAACTTCAGACAGTCTTTCGAGCGCCAGTCATCAATCTGCTGCCACCAGTCCTGCAACGCAACGGCATCGGATTTTGCATCGGTCTTCTTGACCTCTTTCAGCATTGCCTTGAGCACGTTGGCCACGCAGCCGACGATCGGCACATCGACCTGGACGTTCTTGGAGATACTCGCCGGGTCAATATCAACATGCACGATGGTGGCGTTCGGGCAGAATTTCTCGATTTGGCCGGTCACGCGGTCGTCAAAACGGGCACCGATGGCAAACAGCACATCACAGTGGTGCATCGCCATGTTGGCTTCATAGGTACCGTGCATGCCGAGCATGCCGACAAACTGCGGGTCTGTTGCCGGGTACGCGCCCAGCCCCATCAATGTGTTGGTGACCGGGAAATTCATGATCCTGGCCAGTTCGGTCAGCGACTCGGAGGCATCGCCCAGAATGACCCCCCCGCCGGTGTAGAAAATGGGTCGCCTGGCCTTGCGCATCAGCTTCACGGCACGCTTGATCTGGCCGCTGTGGCCGACATGCACCGGGTTATAGGAGCGCATCTCGACCTTGTCCGGGTAACTGAACGCGGTCTTGTCGGCCGTGATGTCCTTTGGAATATCAACCACGACCGGACCGGGACGTCCCGTGGTCGCGACGTAAAAGGCCTTCTTGATCGTCTCGGCAAGATCCCTGACGTCTTTCACCAGGAAATTATGCTTCACGCAGGGGCGCGTGATGCCGATGTTGTCGGCCTCCTGGAAGGCGTCATTACCTATGAGGTGGGTGGGTACCTGCCCGGTGAACACCACCATCGGGATGGAATCCATGTAGGCCGTGGCGATACCGGTCACGGCGTTGGTTGCTCCGGGACCCGAGGTAACCAGCACCACGCCGGGCTTGTCACAGGAACGTGCATAGCCGTCGGCAGCGTGTGTCGCGGCCTGTTCGTGGCGCACCAGGATGTGCTTTACCTTGTCCTGTGTGTGCAGGGCATCGTAGATGTGCAGAACGGCACCACCGGGATAACCGAAAATGAATTCGACCCCTTCTGCCTCCAACGAGCGGACAAAGATTTCCGCGCCTGTAACTTCCACCGATGCCACGCCTGCCGTACTCCGTCTTCTTGTTTGACTGCGAAAAAAAAGCCCGCGCAACGGGCAATTCGGTCGCTTTCATCGAACATGAGAAAGTACTGATATTCAAAGTAAAGGTCAAGGGATTCCCGCCACGGCAGGCGATCGCCTAAAGTCAGGGCAAGCTTCCCGCCTGAAAGGTCAATGTGTGACCTGTGAACTTGTCCCGCCGGCGCTACAACCTTACTATTGATACAGCTTTACAACCGGACACCCCCATGAACACGATCAAGATCCCGACACTGCCCGCCGGTTTGCCGGCAGTGGCCGCCCTGCTCCTCGCCGGGCTGCTGGCGCACCCCGTCTATGCCGGCATTTACAAGTGGACCGACGCCGCCGGCGAGGTTCATTATTCGCAGACCCGCCCGCCGGGTGATACACCCGCGGAAGTGATCGAGGGCACCTCCCCGCCCCCTGACCCGGCTGCCGTCCACCAGGAGCAGCAGCACCTGCAGGACCGGCTTGATGCCATGGACGGGCGTCGCAAGGCAGAACAGGAAGCGGCCGGACTGGAAAAAGAGCGCGAGGAAGTCGCGAAAGCCGACGAAAAGAACTGTATCACCGCCCGCAACAACCTTGTCAAACTGCAGCAAGGCGGGACAAAACGCTACCTGACACCCGAGGGTGACGTGGTGCGCCTGACCGACAATGAGCGCGCGCGTCACATCAACGAGACCCATTCACAGATCGAGATGTACTGCAGCCCCTGAGAACACACCATGCCCTTTCTCAAGATCCAGACCAATCAGCCCCTCGCGGAAGACACCGCCAGGCAGCTTGCCAAAAAGGCCTCCGCGCTGGTCGCCACACAGCTCGGCAAGCCGGAAAGCTACGTGATGACCTCCGTGGAAAACAACCCGGCCATGACCTTTGCCGGCACCGAGGAACCCCTCGCCTTCCTCGAACTGAAGAGCATCGGCCTGCCGGAATCCAGCACGGCGGAGGCCTCGCGGGTCCTGTGTGAACTGGTCTCCAGCGAGACCGCGATTGACCCGGCGCGTATCTACATCGAATTTTCCGACGCCGCACGCAAGATGTGGGGCTGGGACAAGCGCACCTTCTAGCATTTACCGATATCCCGGCCAGCGCGACCTGACACGCGACTGCCGGTGTACCTGCACAGCGCAGGCCGCTACAATCTGCGCCTGTTCAGGCCACTACAAAGAAGATCCACCATGCGTCTTTCCCGGTTCCCGCTCTCCACCCTGAAGGAAAACCCGGCTGATGCCGAAATCGTCAGCCACCAGCTGATGATGCGCGCCGGCATGTTGCGCAAACAGGCTGCCGGCATCTACAGCTGGCTGCCACTCGGGCTGCGCGTGCTGCGCAAGGTCGAGGCCATCGTCCGCGAAGAGATGGAAGGTAGCGGCGCCCTCGAGTTACTCATGCCCACGGTACAACCGGCCGAGCTCTGGGAAGAGTCCGGTCGCTGGGACCTGTACGGCCCGGAACTGCTGCGTATGCACGACCGCCACCAGCGCGAGTTCTGCCTGGGCCCGACCCACGAGGAGGTCATCACGGACATCGTGCGCCGCGAGATTCGCAGCTACAAGCAACTGCCGGTCAACTACTACCAGATACAAACGAAATTCCGCGACGAGATCAGGCCGCGCTTCGGTATCATGCGTGCGCGCGAGTTCCTGATGAAGGACGCCTACTCCTTCCACATCGACCAGGCCTCGCTGGAAGAAACCTACCAGGTCATGTTTGACACCTATAGCCGGATCTTTACACGACTGGGCCTGGAGTTCCGCGCCGTGCAGGCCGACAGCGGCGCCATCGGCGGCAGCGTGTCCCATGAATTTCACGTGCTTGCCGAATCCGGTGAGGACGCCATCGCCTTCTCTTCCGGTGGCAACTACGCGGCCAACGTCGAACGTGCCGAGGCCATTGCGCCTCAGGACGAACGGCCCGCCCCAACGGCGGAAATGACTGTCGTCGAGACACCCGGCCAGCACAGCATCGAGGATATCTGCACCTTCATGCAGGTCACACCACAGCAGTGCGTCAAGACCCTGCTGGTACAGGGAGAAGGGACCGAACTGGTCGCACTGGTCATCCGCGGCGACCATGAACTGAATGCCATCAAGGCAGAACAGCTTGACGAGGTCGCGACACCCCTGCAGTTTGCAAGCGATGAACAAATCCGCCAGGCACTTGGCTGCGGCACCGGTTCGCTGGGGCCGGTCAAACTGCCGGTCCCCGTGATCGTCGACCACAGCGCGGCACAACTGGCAGATTTGGTTTGCGGTGCCAACGAGGACGGCAAGCACCTGAGTGGCGTGAACTGGGAGCGCGACCTGCCGGCACCGGTCTGTGCCGACCTGCGCAATGTAATCGACGGCGACCCCAGCCCGAACGGTGATGGCACACTGGGCATCGCCCGCGGCATCGAGGTTGGCCATATCTTCCAGCTGGGCAAGAAGTACAGCGAGGCCATGAAAGCCAGCGTGCTGGATGAACAGGGCAAGGAACAGGCCATGATCATGGGTTGTTACGGCATCGGTGTATCGCGCATCGTGGCCGCTGCCATCGAACAGAATAACGACGCCAACGGCATGCTCTGGCCGGACGCCATCGCGCCCTTCCAGGTGGTACTGCTGCCGATGAACATGAAGAAATCCCGGCGGGTCCGCGACGCCGCCGAGGCACTCTACGATGAGCTGCTCACGGCGGGATTCGAGGTGCTGCTGGATGACCGCCCGGTACGGCCCGGCGTGATGTTCTCCGAGATGGAACTCATCGGCATCCCGCACCGGGTCGTGATCGGCGAGAAGAACCTCGACAGGGACATGCTCGAATACAAGTCCCGCCGCGACGCTGACAGCCGCGATATTCCGCGTGATGGCCTCGTCGACTTCCTCAACACTCAACTGGGCCGGGTCTGAACCGATATCAGGGGTATGAGACGCTTCATACCACAGCGAACCGCCCTGCTACTGCTATCCGCCATGCTGTGTGGCCAGTCACTGGCAGCCACCCAGGAACGCCCGGACGAGGACATGCGCGCCAGCCTGATCGCCGCCATCCAGTCCAGCGACAGTTTCGCCGACCGCTTTGATGCCGAGGTGTGGCTGACCGACATGTCGAACCGGTTGGGAAACCGGGTCGAGGACCCCGAGGAACGCCTGACAATACTCAGGCAGGTGCACTACGAGGCCAGGCGCTCGGGACTGGAACCGGAACTGGTACTGTCACTCATCAACGTGGAGAGCAATTTTGACCGCTTTGCCATCTCCAGTGCCGGCGCGCGCGGCCTGATGCAGATCATGCCCTTCTGGCTCGATGAACTCGGTCGCCCGGATGACAACCTGTTTGATATCAACACCAACCTGCGTTTCGGCTGCACCATCCTGAACATCTATCTCGATCGCGAAAAGGGCGACATGCGCAAGGCACTGGCGCGCTACAACGGCAGTGTCGGCAAGAACTGGTACCCGCAACGGGTCTACAAGGCGCTGCGCAAGACCTGGTATCCGCAGTAAGCTTCAGACAGCCTCAAACAAGGCAATCGACTCAACGTGAGCGGTGTGCGGGAACATGTCCATCACACCGGCCGACCGCAAACGATAACCCAGCTCATTCACCAGCGTACCGGCATCCCGTGCCAGCGAGCCCGGATGACAAGATACATAGACGATACGCTGCGGGTGGATATTACCCAGCAGCGGCATCACCTCGGCCGCACCGCTGCGCGGCGGGTCCAGTAGCACCTTGTTGTAACCGCTGCCCGCCCAGCCAGCATCGGTGTTCGTCTCCGCCAGGTTGGCAACATGAAAAACGGTGTTATCGAGACCGTTCAATGCCGCATTGTCCCGCGCCCGGCTGACCAGCCCGGCATCACCCTCGACAGCGGTGACCTTTCCGGCATGACGCGCCAGCGGCAGGGTGAAATTACCCAGCCCGCAAAACAGGTCGAGCAGCGTATCGCTCTCGCCCAGCGACATCATCTCCAGCACCCGCGCGACCATCTGCTCGTTGATGGCCGTGTTGACCTGGGTGAAATCCGTCGGCTGAAATTCGATTACCACCGACTCCGACGCCAGCGTATAGGACAACACTGACTTCTCCGGCCAGAGGACCTGCACGGTATCCGGACCACCCGGCTGCAGATACACATGCACACCCTGATCGATTGCATATTGCCTTAGCACATCGCGATCATGCGGCGTCAACGGATCAAGGTGGCGGAACACCAGTGCGCTCGTCTCACCCGCGACTGCAACCTCGATCTGCGGAATGCGTGCACGCGCCTCCAGCTGTTCCACCAGGGCGGAAAGCTCACCCAGCCTGTCACCCACCGCCGGGTGTAACACCTCGCATCGTGACAGATCGGCCACGTAGGGACTGCGCTTCTCGCGAAAACCGACCAGCACCCGCCCCTTCTTGACGACATCTTTTACGCCGAGCCGTGCTTTCGTCCGGTAGCCCCATGCCGGCCCCGTCATTGGCGGCAACACGCTCTCGGGCGCTACCTTGCCGATGTGCCTGAGATTGTCGAGCAGCGTCTGCTGTTTCGCCTGTATCTGTGCCGCAGGGTCGAGGTGCTGCAGGCTGCAGCCACCACACACCCCGAAATGTGCACAGCGCGGCTCAACCCGGTCCGCTGAGGCGGTCTGCACGGCAGTGACACGGCCCTCATCGAACTTGCGACGTGACGTGGTGTATTCAAAGCTGACGATTTCACCAGGCAAGGCGCCGTCGATAAACACCGCCTTGCCATCAAGGTGCGCAACACCACGGCCATCGTGTGCCAGCGACTCGATGCTGACACCAGCCACCGGTGCCGGTAGCGGTCTTCTGCGGGAACGTTTACTCATGAAGCGGGAATACCCTGTTTGATTTTTTCACAGCGCCGACAGACCCGTAGGGCCGAATTCATTCGGCCTGGCATGAACGTGGATCACAGGTTGCGATGAAATGCCCCTGGCCGAATGAATTCAGCCCTGTAATTGTACGTAAAGATACTGTATTTGACGTAATCAGCCAGAGCGGTGCTTAGTTACCAGCATCCCAGTGCTGCAGGAATTCCGTGAAATGCGCCTTGTCTTCCTTTTTCAGTTCTGTGCGTACCTGCTCACAGGCCTGTGAATACTGTTTGTCTGTGAGACGACCACGGATCATTTCAAAACGCAGGTAAACCAGGTAGGTATTCAGCACATCCGTTTCACAATAGTTGCGTATACCCTCGATATCGCCGGCCTGGAAATCATCCCACACCTTGCTGCCGTCCATCCCCATCTTGCCGGGAAAACCCAGCATGGTGGCAATGTCATCCAGGCGGGCCACGGCGCGTGGCTGGTACGCGGCCAGCACATCCATGACATCGGTATGGCGCTCGTGATAGCGACTCAGGTAGTTGTTCCACTTGAAGTCCCGGTCCTCGGCACCATTGTCCCAGTAGCGAGGTGCAGCAACGCCGTGCAGCAGGCTGCGATAATGGATCACCGGCAGGTCAAACCCGGAGCCGTTCCACGATACCAGCGTCGGCGTGTAGCGCTCGATACCTTCGAAAAAACGCTGCAGCAACGCCTTCTCCGGCGAGTCCGCATCGCCCAGCGACCACACCTTGAGACGCTCGGGTGTCTGCAGTACAACGGAGATCGCCACGATGCGCTGCAGGTGGTGGCGCAGGAACTCCGAGCCACCGGTTTCGGCGGCGCGCTTGTGAAACATCACCTTGCCGACATTCTTGTCATCAAGGCCCTCGATGTCGTACAGACGCCTGCCGGCCTCGACATCGGGAACCGTCTCGATATCAAATACAAAGGTACTCATGCGCGCTTATTTTTGTTTCCAGGCGCCCTGCTTGTTCTGGTACCACCAGCCTGAGGGTGCGTTGCCGACCCAGCGCTTGGCAAAGGTGTTGCGTATCTCGGCTTCCCACTCCGGGTGACCGTTCGCCTTGGCGATCTCCTTGTACAGGGCGCTGCGATCCTGGTTTTCTTTCGAGAGCAGGCTCTTCAGCGAGTTACGCTCCTGCATGGGCACCAGCTTCTGGTCACGCATCTCGAGCTCGCCGTTGCGTGTCATGCCGATGGCACCGGAGGTGTAGTAAGGCGCCAGCTTCCTGTGACGCTTTTCCATGCTGGCCTTGAGCTGCTGGATGGCCGGCGTATTCACCGAGATATCGGCCTTGGCATGTGCCGGGGTAACCAGCCAGTTCAACAACGTGATAGCAACGGGCGGGGTTTGCTGCATTGGCCTGCGCGACTGCGGTTCGACCGGGTCGGTTTGCACATCGGGCACATCACCATAGACATCCTGGATGATGCGGTCCGCTGCTTTTTCCGCGGCCTCCGCGGGAAAATAGACATTGATCGTCACACAGGCAGCGACAAACAGGACCAGCGCCAGTGCCACGGGAATTCGTATCAGTTTCATCACTCGGCCTCTCGTTTCAATAATGTTCAGGGATAAAATTGCAGGGGTGATAATGCGCGACAGGGTAACACGGACACCAGCGGCGTTTCACTCCACGACCACGTCCTGCGAGGCCGTCACTGCCATGATCTGCGCTAGCAGGGTGTCCCAGTTGACGCGGTCTGCATAACCGACAACATCCAGCCGCGGCGGGATCAGGCGCCCCTTCACCAGATAATAACCATCCGGCGCCGGCGCGACACCGCCCATGTCACAAATACCGTTTTCAAGCCGGCAACGAATCCCGAGCCGGTCATAGGGAAAGTCTTCAAAGAAGCGCAGAAAACTGCGCGACAGCGCGCCGCCGACACCGGCACCGCCGATACTGGAAATATTATCCACGGCCTTCTGGCTGATGCGGTGTCGCGAGCGATCCTCCTCGGGCGTGGCGAACTCGGCATCAAAGGCAACCGGCCGCCATGACTGCATGTCCAGCCCGTCAATACGGCCATTCAGCCGGCCCTCGATCCGACCAAAGGAAAAGGTACGCGTCAGGGTTTCAAGATCGATGTTATCGGCGCGCGCATCGACCTGCAGGCGCGGCACCAGCCCGAAGGGCTGCTCGAGCATCAGGTTGCGCAGGGTGATCTCACCCTCAAACACGCGGATCAGCAGGATGCCACCTACCTTGAGATTGCCGCCGTCATAACGCACATTCGGGACCACCCCGGACAGCTTGCCGGCCAGCTCCGGCCAGCCCAGGGCCAGGCTCAGGTCTGACAACGACACCGGTTCCAGCAGGCCATTGACCTGCCAGCGCAGCGGCCGGTCATCAGCAAACTCCAACTCGAACTGGTCTATCCCGAGCGCCCCGTCCAGCACCGGTATCGTGACTGGTTCAAGCAGGCGCAGGGAATCGCGACCTGCCTGAATATTGAAGTCGGCAGGGCCAAGGGCGACATCGAACACACTGCCATCCCCCCAGGACAGCGTGGAACGCTGCATTGCCTGTGCGGTCGACCAGCGCAGCTGGCCGTTCATCGCGTTCAGGGCAAAGCGCCCTTCCCGATCATCAATCGACAGGTCCTGTGGATCGAGCGACAGTCCCGTAAGCGCACCCTGCTCGAACTCGATGACACCCTCGAGTGTTCCGCCTGTATCGAGTTCAGCAAACCCCGTGTCGTACAACCAGGGTTGCAGGTAGGTATCAAACAGTGACGGGAACTGTGCCTGCTCTATCGTGACATGCAGATCACGCAACGGCGCATCCGTCATCGGGCTAATCGTGCCCTTCCCTGTCAGCTGTACACTGTCCGGGTGGTCATAGCTGAAGGTATGCAGGGTGAGCCGCTCGCTGCCCGCCTGCCAGCTAAAATGTGCCCTGCCCTGCAGCGGTGTCTGCGGCACCTCGATATACAGCGGATCGACATAGAGGGCGCCACGGCGGCCTTCAAATGCCAGCTGACCGCTCACGTCCTCACCCGCGAAGGAGAGACGGGCATGCAGCGTGGCATCGAGTCCTTCAGCCGCAAGACCGCCGTCAGCATCCGAGAATTCGTCGGCCTGCAGCTGCATTTCGATGTCGATCGCTGCAGCTTGTGCCGTCTTGCCCTGTGCCTGCACCTCGAGACTGACCTGGCCCTTGCCCTCGACCACGGGCACCGGGAGACCGGCGGCTGCGAGTTGCCGGGTCAGCGGGGGCAGTGACAGCCGCCGGGCATTGGCATCGACCTGCCAGCCCGTCTCTGACAGCGCAACCGAGGCATTCACCACGCCCTCGTGTAGTTTCAGCCCCTGCAGGTCGGCCTCAAGATGCCCGGACTCGAGCTGATAGCGAAACGCGATGCCGAGGTTCTGCCGACCCAGCTCACTGGATTGCGCCTTGAATGTACCCTGCGCACAACTGACCACGGTCTTCGTCAGGCGCGCACGTGCGCAGCCGAGTTCCACGTTCGACACCTGGCCCAGCCCTGCCGGCAACAGCGCCGACTGCGCCTGCAGGGCAATGGCCGCATGCTGATTATCCAGCGGCGATAACTGCAGGTTTACCGCCTGTGCCGACCAGCCGGCGCCCTCCACGGAACCTACAGAGAGGCGCACCCCATCGACGGCCACACCCGGCAGGGCAACAAGGGCAAGCAGACTGCATGCACACAGCAGGGCTGTACTGACCCGGTGCCGGGACAGGCTCATTCAGGCAGGAAAGACCCCGGTGGAGAGATAGCGATCACCGCGGTCACAAATGATGGCAACGATCACTGCGTTTTCGACCTGTTCATTGAGCATCAGGGCGGCAGCCACCGCGCCGCCGGAAGAGATGCCTGCAAAGATACCCTCGCGGGCTGCCAGTTCGAGCGTGGTTTGTTCGGCCGCGTCCTGGCCAACCTCGATGGTGCGATCGACGCTGGCGGCATCGAAGATCGACGGCAGGTAGGCCTCCGGCCAGCGGCGAATACCGGGAATGGCAGAGCCTTCCGTCGGTGTGACACCGACGATTTCAACCGCCGGGTCCTGTTCCTTGAGATAGCGCGAGGTCCCCATGATGGTGCCGGTGGTGCCCATGGCGCTGACAAAGTGGGTGACCGTGCCGCCGGTGTCGCGCCAGATCTCCGGTCCGGTACCTTCATAATGGGCAAGGGGATTGTCCGGGTTGGAAAACTGGTCAAGCACCTTGCCGTCACCGGCTGCCTCCATCTGCTTGGCAAGATCTCGCGCACCCTCCATGCTTGCCTCCTTGCTGACCAGGATGATGTCCGCGCCAAAGGTCTTCATGACGGCACGCCTTTCCACGCTCATGTGTTCCGGCATGATCAGAATCATGCGATAGCCCTTCATCGCCGCGGCCATGGCCAGTGCAATACCGGTATTGCCACTGGTTGCCTCGATCAGCGTATCGCCCGGTTTTATTTCACCACGCGCCTCGGCATGCTTGATCATGCTCAGCGCCGGACGGTCCTTGACCGAGCCGGCCGGGTTATTTCCCTCCAGCTTGGCCAGTACCGTATTGGTCGTGCTGCCGACCATGCGTTGCAGGCGAACCAGCGGTGTATTGCCTACCGTTGACTCCAGTGTGGGAAAGTCCATACCCGGTAATCCGTTGAAATGAGAGGTCCACAGTATACCCAAGAACCGGAAAATTCAGACAACCTTTGCTGGATATCGCTGACAGCCGGCACATGGCGAACCGGCATTGATTGCATTAGCATGTGCCCTGCCCGGAAACAGCCCGCAACAGGACAGCAAACCCATGGATGACAGGCAATCCAGCCGCACCCGACAAATGCTTCAACAGACGCTGCAGCGGCTTGTCGCGGCCCTGTCGCCGGTTGTCAGAGCGACGCCGCCGGCAGCCGCCGCCGCGGAACTGCCCGGGGATGGGGACGTGCGCAAGCGTCTCGGCAAGCAATCATTTTCCGACAGCCTGTATGCGGAATTGCTGCTGGAATTGCCGATGCACCGCCGCCGCCTGTTTCATACCCACCTGACCGGCGACATGGAGTCACTGCGCAAGGCCACGCATCAGCTGCTGGGCGCCGTGGTCTATTGTGACGCAGCGGAACTGGAAGAGGCATTGCGCGAGTTACAGCTGGCACTCAAGAGCGGCGAACAACACAGCATCGATGTCTGCCATGAGCGCGCCATCAACGTGCTTGACAGCACCCTGCGCTACAGCGGCGTGTGCGGCCAGTCACCGGCAGGCCACACCGGGACATAACAGGCGGTCTTTCCTAGCGGTCGCCCCGTGCCTCATTCATGCGTCGTTTCATCTCGCTGACCGCGGCGGCCAGCCCGGTGAATACCGCCCTGGCGATGATGGCATGGCCGATATTCAGCTCGCGCACCTCGTGCAGGGCGGCGATCTGCTGCACGTTCTCGTAATGCAGCCCGTGCCCGGCATTGACCTGCAGACCGGCCGCCACCCCCTGGTGAACGGCTGACTCGATACGTGCGAATTCCTCCGCCTGCAGCTGTGCATCGGCGGCATCGGCAAAGTGACCGGTATGAATCTCGATGCAGGGTGCACCGGACTCCGCTGCGGCATCGATCTGCCCAGGCTCGGCGTCGATAAACAGTGATACGCGTACACCGGCAGACTGCAGGCGCGCGCAGGCGTCACGCATGCGCGGCAACTGGCCTGCCACGTCCAGACCGCCCTCGGTCGTCAATTCCTCGCGTCGCTCGGGCACCAGGCAGCAATCCTGCGGCTGCACCCGTTCAGCGAAGGCCAGCATCTCCCCGGTCACCGCCATTTCAAGATTCATGCGGGTCTGCATGACGTCCTTCAGCAACAGCACATCACGCTCCTGGATGTGGCGGCGATCCTCGCGCAGGTGCAGGGTAATACTGTCTGCACCGGCCTTTTCAGACTCGAGTCCTGCCTGCACG
>CAJQNP010000171.1 GCA_905479705.1 uncultured Gammaproteobacteria bacterium | reverse complement strand
GTCATCGGGTACGCGAACCAGGCGGATGGACTTGGCATCGCTTGCGGGCAGGATCATCAATGTTTCACTCATGAGTTGACTCCATTCGACGTTCGTTTCGCACTGGTATGCGGCGACTTTTTGATTATCACCTGAATATGGCGACTTAGACAGTCCTTTTTCCGTAAGCATCTTTCCCTGCAGGCCATCACCCGGTCGGCGTTGCAAGCCCGTTACGGGGAAACATTTCCCGAACAGCATTAATCACTTCGGAAATTCTCGTCTATACTGGTCGACAATCACCTGTAAAGCCGGCTGGTCAGGACAATACACCAGGTGAGTAACCAGCACTCGATCACCAGGGGAGGATACACCGATGAAGCCCGTTATCCTGGCCACCATGGCCCTCACTGCTTTTCAACTCAGCGCATTCACCGCTCTTGCACAATCACCCCATGGTCAAACACCCGACCCCCAGGCGATTCTGAACCAGATGCCTCACATGCAGGGCATGCAGGAACTCCAGGCCAAATACGACAACATAAAGAAGGAAAGGCAGCAGGAACGCAAGGTTATTGTTGACAGGATATACGAGGAAGAACTCGCCAGGGCAAAAAAGGAACAGGCCGTGCAGGGACCTTTTTACGACCCCTATGCTGCCTCTGAATGGGCGGCCAAGCAGCGGGTAGAACAGTTAACGACACAGTGGAAAAAAGAAGACCAGGAACTGGACGCCCAAATGCATGAAGAAATGATGACTGCCACAGGCCTGGGAAAGATGCTGGGAAACCAGCAGGAGATGATGAAGCAGTACGGCTACACGCCACCTGCCCAGTAGTAACGACTCAAGCTACCCGGGGCCCGGGCTGGACGCCCCACACCCGCGAATCTGACACAGACAGGTCTAGTCGTTTATGGCCTTCAGAAGACCCTTGCCGGCCTGGCCGAATTCAGACATCAGGTATTCAAGAAAGGCCTCGCGTAACTCGGGGTGCTCCAGGGCAAACTCGATCGTCGCCTGCAGGTATCCCAGCTTGCTGCCGCAATCGTAACGCTTGCCGGCAAAGCGATAGGCAAGCACCCGCTCTTCGGCAAGCAGCTCTTCGATGGCATCCGTGAGCTGGATTTCACCACCGGCGCCGCGCGGGATCTTCTCCAGGTACTTGAAGATAGCCGGGGTGAGGATATAACGGCCCACCACAGCCAGGTTGGAACGGGCATCCTCGGGGGCGGGCTTTTCGACAATGCTGCGGACCTGTGAGATACGCCCGTCTGTTTCGCCCGGATCAACGATACCGTACTTGTCGGTTTCATCGACCGGGACTTCCTCGACACCGAGGATGCTGGCATGTTGATCGTTGTAAACAGAGGCCATCTGGCCAAGTACACAGTTGCCACCACAGTTAATCAGGTCATCAGCGAGAATCACTGCGAACGGCTCGTCACCCACGACCGGCTTGGCACACAACACCGCGTGTCCGAGTCCCAGCGCCTCGGGCTGACGCACATAGACACAGGTCACGTTGGCCGGCACGACCTCCTGCACAATCCTGAGCAGTTCCGTCTTGCCCTTCTTCTCCAGTTCGGATTCCAGCTCGTAATTCTTGTCAAAGTGGTCTTCAATCGCTCGCTTGCTGCTGCTGGTCACAAATATCAGTTCTTCAATACCGGCATTGACCGCCTCTTCTGCCGCGTACTGGATTAACGGCTTGTCAACAACCGTCAGCATCTCCTTGGGATTCGCCTTGGTTGCCGGTAAAAACCGGGTGCCCAGACCTGCGACGGGGAAAACGGCCTTCTTGATGATTTTTTCCATGGTAAATACCTGTTCAGTTCTCCTGCACCCTGTCATAAACATCCTCGAAACGCACAATGTCGTCTTCACCGAGGTAGCTTCCTGATTGTATCTCTATCACCTCAAGCGGAATATTGCCGGGATTCTCCAGTCGATGTGTCTGGCCAATGGGAATGTAGGTCGATTCATTCTCGTGCAGGTCAAAGGTCTGCTCGCCGCTCGTCACCCGGGCCGTGCCCTTCACGACCACCCAGTGCTCGGCACGATGATGATGCATCTGTAATGACAGCTGGGCGCCGGGCTTGACGGTCAGGCGCTTCACCTGAAAACGCGGCCCTTCATCAATCCCCTCGTAGGATCCCCAGGGACGGTATACCTGGCGGTGTACCTTGTGCTCTTCACGACCGCTCTCTTTCAGGCGACTGACGATGGCCTTGACGTCCTGTGCCTTGTCCTTGCTGGCAACCAGCACCGCGTCGGCCGTCTCTATCACGACCACGTTGTCCAGGCCCACGGTTGCCAGGCAACGGTGTTGCGCGACAAGAAAGGCATTCCGGGTATCCTCCGCAATGACATCGCCCTGCATGACGTTGCCGTCTGCATCGCGGTCACAGACATCCCAGAGTGCTGACCAGGCGCCAATATCAGACCAGCCCGCACTGATAGGCATCACGACAGCACGCTCGGTCTTTTCCATAACGGCATAGTCAATGGAATCGCCGGGGCATTCGTGAAAATCCTGTTTGTTGACCCGGAAGAAGTCGCTGTCCTGTGTGCCCTTGTTCATTGCCTGGCGACAGGCCTTGAGGATATCGGGACGATGCTGACTGATCTCGTCCAGCCAGCGGTCTGCACGCATCAGGAAGATGCCGCTATTCCAGAAATAATCACCCTCGCTGACATACTGCTCGGCGGTTTCCCTGTCGGGCTTTTCAACAAACCGCGCCACGCGATAGGCGGCACTGTCGTCAACCTGCTGATCACGCTTGATGTAACCGTAGCCCGTTTCCGGAGACGCGGGAACAATACCAAAGGTGACCAGTGCACCCTGCTCCGCGTTGTGACTTCCCTGCTCCACTGCCTCAACAAACTGTTGCGGTGCCGTCATGACATGGTCGGCGGGCATCACCACCATCATGGCATCGGCATCCCGTTTCACCAGGTACAGTGCTGCCAGGGTCAGGGCCGGCGCCGTGTTCCTGCCCTCGGGTTCCAGGATAATGGTGGACGGCGTCTTGCCAAGTTCGGCAATCTGCTCGGCAACCAGAAAACGGTGTTCCTCGTTGCAGACATACACGGCATCACCCAGACCAGCCAGGCCATCGAGGCGGGTAGCCGTCTCCTGCAATAGTGTCTTTTCAGAAACCAGTGGTAACAGCGGCTTGGGGAAATATTCACGTGACAATGGCCACAGACGCGAGCCTGAGCCACCGGACAATATTACTGGATAGAGAGTCATTAAACCGGTCCCTGATCGTTGTGGAGATCAATTATATTAGGTGTGGTGTCAAATCTCCCTAATAATCGACGTCCGGGGCCGAAAATTGAATGACCCTGTT
>CAJQNP010000170.1 GCA_905479705.1 uncultured Gammaproteobacteria bacterium | reverse complement strand
TTTTTCTTTGATTTGTCTCAGGTTTCGCCTTCAGTGAATGCTCTTCATTGTAATCGGGTCTCGCCCCGATGGGCGAGGGACTTTTCTTTGGCCACCAAAGAAAAGTACCCAAAAGAAAGGTGGCCCCGATGGCTTGCCCGCTAAAGCGGGTTCCCTGCGCGTCTCGTAAAGCCCGGCGCTCGCGCAACTCGCGATCTCGCTGGCGCTCGATTCGCTCAAACAGGGCGCGAGCTTCTCCCGGGCTTTACTGCGATGCTCGGCTGCGCCAAGGGTTTGTACGTCAAAACCCCATTCGACACTTCAAACTATCACCCAATCCCGTAGCCCTCACCGAGTACCGCAGCACGGCCGGGATACAGGCGCGCACCCTGTTTGAGCGCAGTGAGCGTGAGCGAGCGCGCGAGTTGTGTGCGCCCCCGGCTGGGCGAGGAACGCATGGGCAAGGCTGCGAAGCGGCCTTGTAGTTAGGTCCGATGAGGGCTCCGGGTGCACTTCTCTTTGGATACTTTCTCTTGGGCAAGCAAGACCAATTCGCCGGGAGCGAATTGGGACATCCACAGGATGGCCCGAAGGGCGAAGCCCAGGGATGGGCTTCGCAAAAAGTATCTCGCCTATCGGGGCGAGACCCGATTAAAGATTAAGAAGTCAGCCCGATAGGGCGCAAAACAAGGAATGTCTGGCGAAAACGTTTTATCTGGGTAAATCAGAACAACCCATCAAATACTCATCCACGGCGCGCGCACACTGACGCCCCTCGCGGATGGCCCAGACAACCAGTGACTGGCCACGGCGCATGTCACCGGCCGAGAACACCTTGTCCAGCGATGTGCGGTATTGCCCGGTGTCGGCCTGCACGTTACCGCGTGCATCCAGGGCCACGCCGAGTTCCTGCAGCATACCTTCGTGCACGGGATGTACAAAGCCCATCGCCAGCAGCACCAGGTCGGCCTTCAGCTGGAATTCGCTGCCAGCAATCTCTTCCATCTGCCACTGACCGGACTCGTCCTGTTTCCAGTCGAGGCGTATACAATTGATCGCGGTGACCTTGCCGTCCTCGCCCTCGACAGACCTGGTGGCGACAGACCAGTCACGCACTGCGCCCTCATCCTGTGAGCTGGAGGTGCGCATCTTGTTCGGCCAGTCTGGCCAGGTGAGGGCCTTGTTTTCCTTTTCCGGCGGTTGCGGCAGGATTTCCAGCTGGGTGACGGACAGCGCACCCTGGCGGAAGGAGGTGCCGATGCAGTCTGAACCGGTATCGCCGCCACCGATGACAATGACGTTTTTCCCTGTGGCGCTGATGGCAAGCGACGGGTCGACCGTGTCGCCGGCATTGCGCTTGTTCTGCTGTGGCAGGAAGGTCATGGCGAAATGCACGCCGTCGAGATCACGTCCCGGAACCTCCAGGTCGCGGCTGTGCTCGGATCCGCCGGTCAGCACGACGGCATCGAATTCATCGAGCAGCTCTTTTGCCGGCTTGTTACCACCGATGTCGGTGCCGGTGTGAAAGGTGACACCCTCGGTCTGCATCTGCGCTATGCGGCGGTCGATGATGTGTTTTTCCATCTTGAAATCGGGAATACCGTAACGCAGCAGACCGCCGACACGGTCGTTCTTCTCGAACAGGTCGACGTCGTGCCCGGCGCGTGCAAGTTGCTGTGCGCAGGCCATACCGGCGGGTCCCGAGCCGACAATGGCGACGCGTTTGCCGGTCTTGTGCTCGGCGATGTGTGGCTTGATCCAGCCCTGCTCCCAGCCCTTGTCGACTATCGAGCACTCGATCGTCTTGATGGTAACCGGGTTGTCGTCGAGGTTCAGCGTGCACGCCGCCTCGCAGGGGGCCGGGCAGATACGGCCCGTGAACTCGGGAAAGTTGTTGGTCGAGTGCAGCACCTGCAGGGCATCCTGCCAGTTGCCCTGGTACACGAGGTCGTTCCAGTCCGGAATGATATTGTTGACGGGGCAGCCCTGGTGACAGAAGGGAATACCGCAATCCATGCAGCGTGCGCCCTGCTGTCTGAGCTCGCCGTCGTCCAGTGCAATGACGAACTCGTTGTAGTGCTGCACACGGTCTGCAGCCGGCGCATAGGTGCGCTCGAGCCGTTCGTATTCCATAAATCCGGTGGGTTTACCCATGCCTAGTGTCCTCCCTTGGCAGCCACTCCGGTGGTGGACTGGGTAGCCTGCATTTCCTGCAGTGCGCGCCGGTAGTCAACCGGCATGACCTTGACGAATTTCGGTAGTGTCGCATTCCAGTTTTCCAGTATTTCCTTGCCACGTGCGCTGGCGGTGTAGTGCACGTGTTTTTGTATTAATTGATACAGGCGCAGCGCGTCGAAGCGAGTCATGTCGTGGCTGACGTCGACGCGACCGTGGGTTTCCAGGTCGCCGCCCTGGTGATCCAGCTGTTCCAGTGCCTCGTCCTCTGCGGCCACGGGTTCCAGTTCGACCATGGCGAGATTGCAGCGCTGCTCGAAATCACCGCGTTCGTCGAGTACGTAGGCGATACCGCCACTCATGCCCGCGGCAAAGTTGCGACCGGACTCGCCGAGAACCACGACAATACCGCCGGTCATGTATTCACAACCGTGATCCCCGACACCCTCGACAACGGCCGTGGCGCCGGAGTTGCGCACGGCAAAGCGTTCACCTGCCACGCCGCGGAAATAGCATTCGCCGCTAATGGCGCCATACAGCACGGTGTTGCCGACGATGATGTTGTCCTCGGCAACGATGGGTGTCTGCTGCGGCGGGTAAACGACCAGGCGCCCGCCACTCAGGCCCTTGCCGACATAGTCGTTGCCTTCGCCGATCAGTTCGATGCTGACGCCGTGCGCGACAAACGCGCCAAAACTCTGCCCGGCAGTGCCGCGCAGGGTAATGCTGATGGTGTCTTCCGGCAGGCCGGCGTGGCCGTAGCGTTTCGCAACCTGTCCCGAGAGCATGGCGCCGACCGTGCGGTTGGTGTTTTTCACCGGCAGGTCGATCCTGACCGGGGTCTTGTCGTTCAATGCCGCCTGCGACAGCTTGATGAGTTCATTGTCGAGTGCCTTGTCGAGGCCGTGGTCCTGCGTTTCGGTGTGGTAGATGCCCACGCCCGGACCGGCCTTCGGCTTGTGCAGAATGCGGCTGAAGTCCAGGCCCTGTGCCTTCCAGTGATCGATTGCCTTGCGCATGTTGAGGTGCTGCGACTGGCCGATCATCTCGTCAAAGCTGCGGAAACCGAGCTGTGCCATCAGTTCGCGGATCTCCTCGGCGACAAAGAAGAAATAGTTGACGACGTGCTCCGGCTTGCCGGTAAACCGCTTGCGCAATTCAGGGTCCTGGGTAGCAACGCCGACCGGGCAGGTGTTCAGGTGACACTTGCGCATCATGATGCAACCCTCGACGATCAGCGGCGCGGTGGCGAAGCCGAACTCGTCTGCACCGAGCAGGGCGCCGACGACGACATCGCGGCCGGTACGCATGCCACCGTCAACCTGTACGGCAATACGGCTGCGCAGGTTGTTGAGCACCAGGGTCTGGTGTGTCTCGGCAAGGCCGATTTCCCACGGCGATCCGGCATGCTTGATAGATGTCAGCGGGCTGGCACCCGTGCCGCCATCAAAACCGGCGATGGTAACGTGGTCGGCGTGTGCCTTGGAAACGCCGGCGGCGACGGTGCCGACACCGACCTCGGCGACCAGCTTGACGCTGATGTCGGCCTCCGGATTGGCGTTTTTCAGGTCATGAATGAGTTGCGCCAGGTCCTCAATGGAATAGATATCATGATGCGGTGGCGGTGAGATCAGGCCCACGCCCGGTGTCGAGTGACGCACCTGTGCGATGGTGGCGTCCACCTTGTGACCCGGCAACTGCCCGCCTTCACCCGGCTTGGCGCCCTGTGCCATCTTGATCTGGATGACATCGGAATTGACCAGGTATTCAGTGGTTACGCCGAATCGACCCGAGGCGACCTGCTTGATGGCCGAACGTTTCGAGTCGCCGTTTTCCAGAGTCTTGAAACGTTCCGGCTGCTCGCCGCCCTCACCGGTATTGGACTTGCCGCCGATACGATTCATCGCCACGGCCAGTGTCGAGTGTGCCTCGTAGGAGATGGAACCGAAGGACATGGCGCCGGTCGAGAAACGCTTGACGATTTCCTTTGCCGGTTCGACTTCATCCAGCGGGACCGGGTCATTCGAGAAATCGAATTCAAACAGCCCGCGCAGGTTCAGCAGGCGCTTGTTCTGATCGTTCACCAGCTGTGCAAATTCCCTGAAGGTCTTTGCATCGTTGGCACGCGTGGCGTGTTGCAGCTTGGCAATCGAGTCCGGGGTCCACATGTGGTCCTCACCACGCATGCGGAAGGCATAGTCGCCGCCCACGTCGAGGCTGTTGCGGTAGATCGGTGCATCACTGTAGGCGTCGCGGTGCCAGCGCACGGTCTCCTCGGCAACCGCTTGCAGGCCGATACCCTCGATGGTGGTGGCGGTGCCGGTGAAGTACTGGTCGATAAATTCCGTGCCCAGGCCCACGGCGTCGAATATCTGTGCGCCGCAGTAGGACTGGTAGGTCGAGATGCCCATCTTCGACATGACCTTGAACAGACCCTTGCCGACGGCCTTGATATAACGCTTCTGGATTTCATGCTCGTCGAGTTTTTCCGGCAGCTGGTCACGGATCGAGATCAGGGTCTCGAAGGCAAGATAGGGATTGATGGCCTCGGCACCGTAACCGGCGAGTGTTGCAAACTGGTGTACCTCGCGGGCCGCGCCGGTCTCGATGACCAGACCTGACTCGGTACGCAGTCCGCTACGCACCAGGTGATGGTGAACGGCGGAGGTGGCGAGCAGTGCAGGAATGGCGATGTGGTCGACATCGGTACTGCGGTCAGACAGAATCAGAATGTTGAAGCCTTCGCCGACTGCCTTCTCGGCCTGCTGGCAAATCGATGTCAGCGCGGCTTCCATGCCCCCTGCACCTGCACTGGCCGGGTAGCATATATCAATGGTCCTGGTGCGGAAGGCACCCGCGGTGTGGTCTTCAATGTGGCGGATGCGTTCGATATCGGTGTTGGTCAGGATCGGCTGGCTGACCTCCAGGCGCATGTGCTCCCCGGCGGACGCATGGCCCAGCAGGTTCGGACGCGGACCGATCAGCGAGACCAGCGACATCACCAGTTCTTCACGAATCGGATCGATAGGCGGGTTGGTGACCTGCGCAAAATTTTGCTTGAAGTAGTTCGACAACGGCTTGGACTTGTTGGAGAGCACGGCAACCGGGTTGTCTGCGCCCATGGAGCCGATGGCTTCCTGGCCGGTCACGGCCATTGGTGTCATCAGGAACTTGATGTCTTCCTGGGTGTAGCCAAAGGCCTGCTGACGGTCGAGCAGGGTGCCGGTATCCGGCGCCATCGGGCTGATTTCACCCGGCAGGTTCTCAAGACGGATCTGCGTCTTTTGCAGCCACTGCTGGTAGGGGTGGCTGTTGGCGAGGCTGTCCTTGAGCTCGGCATCGTCGATGATGCGGCCCTGCTCCATGTCGATAAGAAACATCTTGCCGGGCTGCAGGCGCCATTTCTTGATGATGCGCTCCTCGGCGATATCCAGCACACCCATTTCCGATGCCATCACGACGAGGTCATCGTTGGTGATCAGGTAACGCGCCGGGCGCAGGCCATTGCGGTCGAGGGTGGCGCCGATCTGGCGACCATCGGTAAAGGCAACCGCGGCCGGACCATCCCAGGGTTCCATCACGGCGGCGTGGTATTCGTAGAAGGCACGGCGTTTCTCGTCCATCAGGGGGTTGCCGGCCCAGGCCTCGGGAATCAGCAGCATCATGGCATGGGACATGGAGTAGCCGCCGGTGACTAGCAGTTCCAGTGCATTATCAAAGCAGGCGGAGTCGGACTGTCCCTCGGCGATCAGTGGCCAGAGTTTTTCCAGGTCATCATTAAACAGCTCCGAGGCCATGGAGTGGCGGCGTGCGTTCATCCAGTTGATGTTGCCGCGCACGGTGTTGATCTCGCCATTGTGCGCGATCATGCGGAACGGGTGTGCAAGGTCCCAGGACGGGAAGGTGTTGGTCGAGAAACGCTGGTGTACCAGGGCGAGTGCGGTGCTGACGCGTTCGTCATTCAGATCCGGGTAGTAGGTATTGACCTGGTTGGCCAGCAACATGCCCTTGTAGCAAATCGTGCGCGCGGATAGCGACGGCACGTAGAAACATTCGCTGCCTTCAAGGCCCGACTCGCGGATGGCGTGTTCGACGCGCTTGCGGATGATAAACAGCTTGCGCTCGAAGTCGTCGGTCGTGTTGCAGTTGTCACCGCGGCTGATAAACAGCTGGCGAATAACCGGCTCGACCAGCTTGACGCTCTCACCGAGACCGTCGTTACTGGTCGGCACGTCGCGCCAGCCAAGCACGCCCTGGCCTTCTTCAGCGACGGTCTGTTCAATCAGCTGTTCGCAATGACAGCGGGTTGCATCCGGTTGTGGCAGGAACAACATGCCGACAGCGTAACTGTCGGCCTCCGGCAGGCTGATACCGAGCGAGCTGCACTCGGCACGCAGAAAATCATCAGGCAGCTGGATTAACAGCCCGGCGCCGTCACCGGCGCAGGGATCGGCGCCCACGGCACCACGGTGGGTCAGGTTTTCCAGGATGCGCAGGCCCTGCTGGACGATTTCGTGGCTCTTCCTTCCCTTGACGTTGGCGACAAATCCGACGCCACAGGCGTCATGTTCGTTGGCAGGGTCATACAGGCCCTGTTTTGGAGGCAGCGTGCCAGTCGTCATTGGAAATACCTTTATATTACAGCATGTTGCGGAATTGCGCTTCGTCTTCAGGCTGGCGGCAGCATGCGCATTTGACCGCTAGCCAAAAGGCCGAACAGTATAGCGCCGGATTGCCACTGGTTCAATTTGGGGGTGGGTGTTTTTCCCCTTAACTTTCAGGGATATGCAAACAGGCCGGGAGATATAAACGGGAGACCGTGTTACGTGAGTGGTTGTGCCTGCATAAAGACCACCTGGTAGCCGCGCTTGATTTGCTCGTCGCGGATTTTCATCATGGCCGCCTGCGCCGCTGCCTGGTCGTCGAAGTGCTCGCGCTTGACGCGGCCGGATGCCCCCTGGTAACCCCACTCGCGAATCAGCGTCCAGCCTTCCAGCAGGTCTTCCTGCAGGTGCAGGTGGTAGTAGCGGGGCGCCTTGTCACCCACGGGCGGTATTTGCATGTAGATGCGCATGTCTTGTGGTTGCCCGGCTATGCGTTCACGAATCGACGGGGGAGTAACGACCTACAGCGCCGGGTTGAAGGTGCGCTCATATTCGGCGATGGCATAGCGGTCGGTCATGCCGGCGATGTAATCGGCCACGGCGCGGGCGCGACCATCCCTGCCGCTAATGGCTTCCAGCTGGCTGACCTGCTGCTGTGCCTCGGTCGGCATCAGGCGCGGATCATCGATATAGGCCTCAAACAGTGCGCTGATGGTCCTTGCGGCCTTGGCGCTCATGCGGTGCACGCGGTAGTGGCGATACAGGTGGGTGCGCAGGAAGCGCTTCAGTTCGAGGTTTTTCTCGCGCATGGTGTCACTGAAGCTGATCAGTGGCTCGCCGTGATGGCGCACCGCGTCGCTGTCTTTCGGGTTTGCCTGCTGCAGTCTTGCCAGGCTGGTTTCCACCAGGTCCACGACCTGGGTACCGATCAATCGCCGCACGACCTCGTGAATGGTGCGCCGTGGTGCCAGGTCCGGATAGCTGTTACGCACGGTGTCGTACTGTTCACGAAACAGTGCGATGTCCGCGAGGGCCTCGACATCGATCAGTCCCGAGCGCAGGCCGTCATCGACGTCATGACTGTTATAGGCAATCTCGTCGGCGAGGTTGGTCAGCTGTGCCTCCAGTGAGGGTTGCAGCTTGTCGATGAAGCGCCGGCCGAGCTCGCCCAGGGTGCCGGCATTCTTCAGCGAGCAGTGCTTGAGGATGCCCTCGCGGGTTTCAAAGGTGAGGTTCAGGCCGGGAAACTCGGCATAGCGTTCCTCGAGTTCGTCGATGACCCGCAGTGACTGCAGATTGTGTTCAAAGCCACCCCATGACTTCATACAGGCATTCAGGGCATCCTGTCCGGCATGTCCGAATGGTGTGTGCCCGAGATCGTGCGCCAGCGCGATGCCCTCGGTGAGATCCTCGTTGAGGCGCAGTGCGCGGGCGATCGAGCGTGCAACCTGTGCAACCTCGATGGAGTGGGTGAGGCGGGTTCGAAACAGGTCGCCCTCGTGATTGACGAATACCTGTGTCTTGTACTCGAGACGGCGAAACGCGGCCGAATGGATGATGCGGTCGCGGTCGCGCTGGTACTCGCTGCGATAGGCCGGGGCCGGTTCGTCATGTTGCCGGCCGCGGGTCGCGTTCGGGTGGGCGGCATAGGGGGCAAGCGCGCTGCCGTGTTCGATTGTCGCCTGTGTGCTCATGCTGTCAGGCTGCCGAGCGCAGGGTTTCGCCGAGCAGTTCGGCCTTGAAATCGCCGGTGACCATGGCATCACCGAGGGCCTTCAGCAATACCAGCCGCAAGCTGCCATCAATGACCTTTTTATCGATGGCCATGAGTTCCATGAAACGGGATTCATCCATCTCGCCGGGTGCCGTGGTTGGCAGTTTTGCCTGCAGCAGCAGTTGCTCGGTGCGTTGCACCGTATCACTGTCCACCCAGCCGTGTCGTGCAGACAGGTCGGCGGCCATCAGCATGCCGGTCGCGACGGCCTCACCGTGCAGCCAGTTACCGTAGCCGGTGCCGGTCTCGATCGCGTGTCCGAAGGTATGCCCGAGGTTGAGCAGGGCGCGCTGCCCGCTCTCGCGTTCATCGGCGGCGACGATCTCCGCCTTGATGGCACAGGAGCGTTCGATGGCATAGGCCAGTGCCTGCTTGTCGCGCGCCATCAGTGCAGCCATGTTGGCCTCCAGCCAGTCGAAGAAGCCGGCGTCACGGATCAGGCCGTACTTGATGACCTCCGCGAGACCGGCCGAGAGTTGCCTGTCATCCAGGGTATCCAGGGTGTCGGTATCGATAACGACACAGCCCGGCTGGTGAAAGGCGCCGATCATGTTCTTGCCGAGCGCATGGTTGACGCCGGTCTTGCCACCTACCGAGGAATCGACCTGTGCCAGCAGGGTGGTCGGAATCTGCAGAAAGGCAACGCCGCGCTGGTAACTGGCGGCCGCAAAGCCGCTGATGTCGCCGACCACGCCACCGCCGAGGGCAACCAGGGTGCAGTCGCGGTTGTAGCGGGCCTCCAGCAGAGCCGTGAAGATGCTGTTAAGCGTGTCCAGTGTCTTGAATTGCTCGCCATCGGGCAGGATGACCGAGGCCACATCAAACCCGGACAGGCCCTGCATGACCTTGTCGAGGTACAGCGGTGCAACCGTGTCGTTGCTGACAACCATGACCTGCTTGCTGTGGATGTGCCGGGTCAGCAGGTCGCTGGTATCGAGGAGTTGTTGCCCGATATGAATGGGGTAGCTGCGATCGCCAAGGTCTACTGTCAGTGTCTTCATGTGCTGATTATGCAAGGTGCCGGTGGGGTCGGCCGTTGCGGCTATGATAGCCGAGAGCCAGTAAAAGTGCCTGTTACCCGATGCGCTGCAGGATCTTTTTGACGACATCGCGGACCCGCATGCCGTCTGTTTCAACGATCAGTCCCGCTGTTTCGCGGTACAGCGGGTCACGAATCTCCAGCAGTTCTTCCAGTTTTGCCCGGGGATTCCCGGTCTGTAGCAGGGGTCTGTTGCGGTCTTTCCGGGTACGCCGCAGTTGCTGGTCGACCGTGGCGTGCAGGTATATCACGCGGCCGCGTGACTTCAGGTGTTCGCGGTTCTGCGGGTCAAGGATGGCGCCGCCACCCGTGGCAAGCACGATATCAGGCAGGGCCGTCAGTTCGTCAATGATGGCGGCCTCGCGCTTGCGGAAGCCGGCCTCACCCTCGAGTTCGAAGATCAGTGGTATGTCGACCCCGGTGCGCGATTCGATTTCGTGGTCGCTGTCGTAGAAGGGCATCCCCAGCTGCTTGGCCAGCTGGCGCCCGATGGTGGACTTTCCGGCACCCATGGGTCCCGTCAGAAACAAACTGCCCGGCTTATTCATGCCGGGCAGATATGACAGATTATGTGCTGGCTGGCAAGCGCTGCCAGCATGGAAAGGCTAGATATTGAGGTCTTCCTTGACAATCTTGGGTGTCACGAAGATCAGCAGTTCTGCCTTGTCATTGGTGATGGAGGTGTTCTTGAACATCCAGTCAACCAGCGGTAGCTCACCGAAGAATGGTACCCGGTCAATTTCCTTGATCTTTTCCTGTTCGTAGATGCCGCCCAGTACCAGTGTCTCGCCGTTGTCGACCAGCACCTGGGTGGAGACCTCGTTGGTATCGATACTGGGTACCCCCAGGAAGATTTCACCGACGCTGTCCTTTTTCACGTCCAGGTCCATGATGATGCGGTCGTCCGGGGTGATCTGCGGTGTGACCTTCAGTTCCAGTACGGCGTCCTTGAAGGAAACCGAGGTGGCACCACTCGATGTGGCCTCCTGGTAGGGAATCTCCACACCCGACTGGATGAAGGCGGTCCTCTGGTTGGAGGTCAGCACGCGTGGACTGGAGATGACCTCACCCTGTCCCTCGGCCTCCATGGCGGTGAGTTCCAGGTTCAGCATGTGGCTGCCAATCTTGCCGACTGCGAGGCCGATGGAGCTGGTGGCACCAATAACGGGCAGGTCTACCAGCAATCCGTCAGGTACGAAGCCCGGATCGATGATGTTGTTGTCGCCGGTCCTGCTGTCCAGGGTACCGCCGGCAGCGACGATGTGGTCATCGTTAAACCGGGTCTGCTTGCTCAGGCCAAACTTCACACCGAGGTCGCGTGAGAAGTCATTACTGGCAATGACGATGCGTGACTCGATCAGAACCTGCCTGACCGGGATGTCCAGGGTTGAGACCAGCTGCCTGATTTCAACAAGCTTCGATGCCGTATCCTGAACCAGCAGGGTGTTGGTACGTTCGTCAGTGGTGACCATGCCGCGATCAGACAGCAGCGTGGTTTCGCTGCTCTTCAGCAGTGCCGCGAGGTCCGAGGCCTTCGCGTAGTTCACCTGGATGAACTCCGAGTACATCGGTTCCAGTTCCTCGATCTGCTTCTGGGATTCCAGTTCCAGCTTCTCGCGTGCGGCAATTTCCTCGCTCGGGGCGACCAGCATGACGTTGCCGGTCTGGCGCATGGCGAGGCCCTTGGTCTTGAGGATGATGTCCAGCGCCTGGTCCCAGGGAACATTTTTCAGCCGCAGTGTCAGGCTGCCGCTGACGGTGTCACTGACGACCACGTTGATGCCGGTGAAGTCGGCGATCAGCTGTAGTACCGAGCGAACCTCGATGTCCTGGAAGTTCAGCGACAGGCGTTCGCCGGAGTAGCCGAATTCGTCCTTCTTGCTGGCCTCAACCTCTTCCCTGGTCAGTGCCTTGACCTCGATCGTGAACTGGTTGTTGGACTGGTAGGCGAGGTAGTCGTAGTCACCCATCGGGGTGATGACCATGTGAACATTGTTGCCGCGGGTGTAGGTATCAATGGTCTTCACCGGTGTGGCGAAGTCCAGTACATCCAGGCGCCGCTCCAGTTCTTCCGGCAGCTGGGCGCGGTAAAAATCAACGAGGACCTTGCCGCCCTGCTGTTGCATATCAACCGGAATGGACGGGTCGGACAAGTCGACGATGACACGTCCCTGGCCATCGGTGCCGCGACGAAAATCGATGTTGGTAATGGTGTCGTCACCACCGCCAGTGGCACGTGATGCCATGGCCGCGGCTTCGGATTGCTCTCCACCGGCATTCTGTACCAGCAGAATGACCTTGTTGCCTTCGGCGTGGGCCTCGTAGGGCACCATGTCAACCAGATTGACCACCACGCGGGTGCGGCCCTGCGCTTCAACGGCGGTAATACTCTCGGCCATACCGATGCCGATATTTTGTGAACGCTTGTCGAGATTGTTGCTGGTGTCCGCAAAGTCCAGGGCGATACGCGCCGGGTTATCGATGGTAAAGCTCAGCGGGGCGGGAGCGGGTTTGCTCAATGTCAGGGTAATCTGTGCCTTGTTGCCCGGCAGTTCCGCAAAGTCGATGGACTGCAGCGAATTGCCGGCGACGTTGTCTGCTGCGCTGGCAGGCAGAATGCTGCCGGCAAACAGGCAGCCGGCGGCAAGCACGCCACGTAACAACTTGTGGGAGTGATGTTTGATGATGTTCATCATGGTTTTTCCACCTGTTGGCAAGCGTTCTGACATGTGTCCGATCATTGAGTTTATCCTGTCAATTATTCACTGATTGCGATGGAGGACTGGCGTTCTACCCAGCCACCGATACCGTCAGGAATGATTTCTGTAAGTTCGATTTCGAAGTCTGTAATGCGAATGATCTTTCCGTGATTCTGACCGGCGTAGTTGCCCGGCTGCACGCGGTGAATGGTGCCATCCGTGTCGTTGATCAGTGCCCACTGGTCCTCACGCTGCTCCAGTGTGCCGACCATGCGCAGGCTGTCGAGCGGAAATTCCTCGAGTGGCTCGGTCGGGCGGTCGAAATCAGGCTTTATGCCGTTGTTGCTTGCAACATTGCTCACCGCGCGGGTGGTGGAAAAGGTTGGCGCGGTGAACGGGTCGCGCAGGTCAGTCGCCTGGTAGGTAAATGATTCGTAGGGCTGAAATTCCGGCAGCGGTTCGATGCTGGATTTCGTCTGGCTCTTGGTGGTCCTGACATACTCCTCGAGATCTGCATTCGGGTTGCCGGAGCAGGCCATCAGGCCGCCGCAGAGGCTGGCAAGCACAAGCCAGCGTGCCGTAGAGTTAAGGTAATAGCGAGACATTAGATATCACCTCCGCTCTCTGTGCCTTCTTCTTCAAGGTAGCGATAGGTCTTGGCCGTCAGGTTCATGCCGAGTTCGCCGGCATTGCCGACCTTGGTAATCTTGACGTCGTGAATGGTCACGATGCGCGGCAGTGCGGCAACGCCGCTGACAAATTCACCAAACTCGTGGTAGCCGCCAATGACGCGGATGCTGATTGGCATTTCTGCATAGAATTCCCGTGGAACCTCGGAGCGGGGCTGAAACAGTTCAAACTCCAGTCCACTTGCCAGTCCGGTCTGTGATACGTCTACAAGCAGGTCGGCGACTTCTGTCTGGTTAGGCAGCTGGCGTAGCATGGCGCCGAATGACTCACGCATTTCCTCGAGCTGTTGCTCGTAGGCTTCCAGGTTGGCGGCCTGCCTTGCCTTGGTCTCGAAGATAACCTTGAGCCCTTCCTCTTTATCCACGGATTCATCCAGTGTTACCAGCTGGTCCTTGGTGTGGAACCAGTAACCCAGAAAGATCACACCGCCCATCAGGAACAGAATAACGACTGCGCGCGCAGCCACGGGCCATCTGGCGACGTCGGCCAGGTCAAGTTCATTCAGATTCATGGTGTGGCTACCCCGGCAATTTCTTCATCTGGCTTGCGGGCCTTCTGGTTGCCGCGCAGGGTGAAGTTTGCGATACGGCGGCGGTTGGACTCGGTTGTCTTGATGACATCAAGACGCGGTCCGGTAAACCAGTCGGATACGTCGATTTCACGCATGTAATCGGAGACCCGGGCGTTGGACTCTGCTATGCCCGTCATGGTCAGTGCCTTGCTCTTTTGCTCAAACGTGTTCAGGTGAACACCGTCAGGCAGGGTTCTGACCAGTTCATCCATGAGGTGAACACTTTCCGGGCGGCTGCCCTGCAGTTCCTGAATGACGTTCATGCGTGCCAGCAGATTGGCTTTCATGGCTTCGAGCTCGCGAATGCGGCCGATGCGCTTGTTGAGGATGTCGATCTCGCTTTCCAGGTAGGCGTTGCGCTGGTCCTGATCGGTAATCATGCCATCGACATGAAAGTGTGCGAGCAATACGATCAGCCCTGCAATAACAACGGAGCCGATGGCGGTGATGCCGAACTCATGTTGTTTCTGCTTGCGTAACTCTTCACGCCAGGGGAGCAGGTTAATATGTGCCATATCAGTCGAAGCTCCTAAGGGCCAGTCCACAGGCAATCAGCAGTGCGGGTGCATCATTACTCAGTGTTTGTGGTTTGATACGGGCTGACAGTGACATTGACGCAAACGGGTTGGCGATGGTGGTTTCCACGCCGAGTTTCTCCTGGATCATTTCATCCATGCCGGGTATCGAGGCACTGCCGCCGGCCAGTACGATATGGTCGACCTTGCTGTGCGGGCTGGATGAGTAGAAGAACTGCAGGGAGCGGCTGGCCTGTTGCACCATTGCTTCCTTGAAGGGTTCCAGTACGTCTGTCAGGTAATTTTCCGGCAGGCCGCCCTGGCGCTTTGCCATGCCGGCTTCCTCGTAGGAGAGGCCGTAGCGACGCATGATTTCCTCGGTCAGCTGTTTACCGCCGAACACGGTGTCGCGTGTATAGATACTATTAAGGTTGTGCATGACGTTGAGGGTCGTCATGGTTGCGCCGACGTCGATGACGGCGATGGTCTTGTCTTGTCCCTGGTCGGGTAACTGATCGGTCAGCAGTGAGAAGGCATTCTCACTGGCAAACGACTCAACGTCCATGATTTGCGTGCCTACGCCGGCGGTTTCCACGGCAGCACTGCGCAAGTCGACGTTTTCGCTGCGACATGCAGCCAGCAGTACATCCACGGTGTCCGGGTTTTTCTCCGAGGGACCGAGGATTTCGAAATCGAGATTTACTTCTTCCAGCGGGTAGGGAACATACTGGTCCGCTTCAAGATCAATCTGGGCTTCCATGTCATCCTCGCTGAGGCCGCCAGGCATGGAAATGATCTTGGTAATAGTGGATGATCCGGCGACAGCAACGGCAGCATGTCGGGTGCGGGTGCCTGAACGCTTTACAGCGCGTCTTACCGCTTCACCTACAGCGTCAACATCAGTAATATTCTTCTCGACGACTGAGTTGGGCGGTAGAGGTTCGACAGCATAGCTCTCGACCCTGTAGCGTGAGCCACTGCGACTTAGTTCCAGCAATTTTACTGCCGTGGAACTAATGTCCAGACCAATTAACGGTGGTTTTGTCCGTTTAAAGAGCTGCGCGATCGGCACGATTTTTCCTTTTAGTTACCCAGTGTTGTAGAACAAAGGTAGTTCGCCGCATTAGAGTGCAAAGCCAATGCTTTGTCAACCAATGCGAATTTAATTCAGATGCTATGGTACCCCTTATCGGACAGCAGTCATTTTTGTTGAGAGATAAATGCTATTCGCAACGTGATACGTTCGCTGTTGTTAATTTATATGACGTGGACCAAAACAATTCTTTGAATCTGATCACAGGTTTTTGACGCACACATGAAATTACGTTGGCTTGGACGTTTCATCCTCTTCCTGTTCCTCCTGGGCGGTCTGGCCGTGACTGCGCTGGCCGCAGTCATATACCTGCGAATCGAGCCGCAATTGCCGTCAATTGACGTGTTGCGCGAGGTGCAGTTGCAGGAACCGCTGCGGATTTATTCACAGGATGGCAAGATCCTGGCGGAATTCGGTGACAAGCGCCGGACACCGGTCACCTTTGACGAGGTCCCGGAGACACTGATTGCGGCATTTCTGGCCGCAGAAGACGACCACTTCTTCGAGCACTCCGGTGTGGACATCCCGGGCCTGATGAGCGCCGCCTTTGAACTGGTGCGCACCGGTAAAAAGCGTCGCGGTGCCAGCACCATCACCATGCAGGTGGCACGTAACTTCTTTCTGTCCACTGAAAAGACCTACTGGCGCAAGCTGACCGAGATCCTGCTGGCGCTGAAGATCGAGGAATCGCTCAGCAAGGGCGAGATCCTCGAGCTGTATCTCAACAAGATCTATCTGGGCCACCATGCCTATGGTGTCGAGGCTGCGGCGCAGGTGTATTACGGCAAGACCATCAGCGAGCTGAGCGTGGCGCAGATGGCAACCATTTCCGCCCTGCCCAAGGCGCCCTCACGCGTCAATCCCATTAACAGTCCGGAAGAGACGCTCGAGCGGCGCAATTACATCCTGGGACGTATGCAACAGAACGGGGCAATCGACCAGGAAGCCTATGCAATGGCCATTGCCGAGCCGGATGATGCCGCGCTGCACAAGGTGCAGGCCGAGGCCAGCGCCCCCTATCTTGCCGAGATGGTGCGCCGGGAGATGATCGAGCGTTACGGCAAGGCGGTCTACACCTCGGGCTTTGAAGTGGTCACCACGCTTGATGTGCGGCTGCAGAAGGCTGCAAACAAGGCGTTACGCAAGGACCTGATTGCCTACAGCAAGCGCCATGGCTATCGCGGTCCCGAGGCAAACCTGGTTCTCGATGAGGTGGACGAGGAAGAATGGAGCAGCCTGCTTGATGACTACAAGACCATCGGCGGTCTGACCGCCGGACTGGTCACCCGGGTGGACGAAAAGAGTGTCGAGGTGCTGCTCGAGAACGACGAGTCAATCACTATCAGCTGGGAAGAACTGTCGTGGGCGCGCCCCTATATGAGTGCCAATCGCATGGGAAAGAAACCCAAGCAGGCCGCTGACATACTTGCTCGCGGCGATGTCATTCGTGTCTTGCAGAACAAGGACGCTGTCTGGATGTTGTCACAGATACCCGCAGTGGAAGGCGCGCTGGTTTCGTTGAATCCGGAAGATGGTGCCATCCTTGCCATGGTAGGGGGGTTCGATTTCAGGCAGAGCAAGTTTAATCGCGCCACCCAGGCGCAACGCCAGCCCGGTTCCAGTTTCAAGCCGGTGGTCTACTCCGCGGCCCTGGATAAAGGATTTACACCGGCCACCATGATCAATGATGCACCGGTGGTGTTCGATGACCCGAACCTTGAATCTACCTGGCGTCCGGAGAACTACAGTGGCCAGTTCTACGGTCCAACGCGCCTGCGCGAGGCGCTGTACCGTTCCCGCAACCTGGTCTCGATTCGTATCCTGCGTGCCATTGGTGCGAGTTACGTGGTCGAGTATGCACAACGCTTCGGCTTTTCACCCGACCAGTTGCCCAAGGATCTGACGCTTGCCCTGGGCAGTGCCTCGGTCACGCCGTTACAAATGGCGCGTGCCTATGCGGTGCTGGCAAACGGGGGCTACCTGGTGGATCCCTACTTTATTAAACACATCTACGATGCAGCAGGCGAGGAGTTGTACTCTGCCAGTCCGCTGGTCGCCTGTCCCGCATGCCCGCTTGAAACTGGAACAGCCGGTGAAGTCGAACCGGCTGGGTTGGCTATCGAAGCAGCTGCTGAAACAGGCGAGAGCGCAGACGTGTTACCGGCTGAAGCGCCCGTCAGGCCAGCGCCGCAAGTACTGACGCCACAGAATGTCTGGCAGATGACCTCCATGATGCGCGATGTCATTCAACGCGGCACCGGGCGCAAGGCGCGTTCGCTGGGCAGGAAGGATATTGCCGGAAAGACCGGCACCACGAATGATCAGAAGGACGGCTGGTTCTCCGGTTTCAATCATGCGGTGGTCGCCGTTGCCTGGGTTGGCTTCGACAAGCTTGAGCCGCTGGGGCGCGGCGAGACCGGTGGCCGCTCTGCATTACCGATGTGGATCGATTACATGGCGGTTGCGCTGGATGGCGTCCCGGTGAAGAAACAGCAACCACCGTCGGGACTGGTGACGGTACGCATCGATCCGTCGACCGGCCTGCTGGCCGGCAGTGGGCAGAGCGATGCCGTCTTTGAAACATTCCGTGAAGAGTATGTGCCGCAGCAGAGCAGCGATTCTCTCGGTGGCGGCGCGGCAAGCGGTTCGACGGATGCGGTGACTGACCAGCTGTTCTGACGGGTAGCTGCGTGTCCCGCTGACCGGGACCGGGACGGCTAGTCTAGAGGCTATCCAGGTCGGCACGAATGCTGTCGATGGATGCATCGAAGCCGGCCTGTTCGTTTTCATCCAGCGGTAATTCGACGACCTGCTCAATTCCATTGCGACCAAGGATGGCCGGCACACCTGCCGTCATATCCCAGTACCCATACTCGCCATCAAGGTTGCAGACACACGGCAGCACGCGGCGCCGGTCATGGCAGATGGCGTCCGCCATGGTGGCGATGGCCGCTGCCGGCGCGTTGTAGGCACTGCTTACCTGTCGCAGTGCCAGTACCTCGGCACCGCCATGTCGCGTGCGTTCGTTGACGCGTTCAATCGTTGCCTCGTCCATGAAGGTGGTTGCCGGCACGCCATTCACCGTGCTGAAGCGTGTCAGCGGAACCATGTGGTCGCCGTGACCACCGATGACCATGGTGTGTATGTCCCTGACAGACAGTCCGGTTTCTTCGGCAATAAAGCAGGCCATGCGCGAGGCATCCAGTACGCCGGCCTGTCCGAAGATACGGTTACGTTCCCAGCCGGTACGCTTCCAGGCATGCCAGGTGAGCACGTCAACGGGATTGGTAACCATCAGCAGCAAGGCGTTCGGTGCGTACTCAAGTACGTGGTCACAGACGCTGTTGATTACAGCAACGTTCACGCCAAGCACGTCGCTGCGCGACATGCCCGGCTTGCGCGGTGAACCGGCGGTAACCACGACCAGTTCTGCGTCCTGCAACAATGCGGGGTCAGTGCCGCCAGTGACGCGGGAACCAAATCCAAAGTGGGAGGCGGTTTGCATGATGTCCAGCGCGGCACCGGCGGCGGCACCCTCCCTGATGTCGATGAGGGTGATCTCGGGGCACATTTCCTGCAGGGCAAGCGTCAGGGCGGCGGTTTCACCGACGCGGCCGGCACCGATGATGCTGATTTTATTCATGCTGTTCCCTTGGTCGCGGAATATTTGGTGCGCATAATCCCATAGATGCGACACGCATTCAAAAATCCGGCGGATTAACGCACGATCTTGATAATTTCGGAGCTGGCCGGCTCCCCGGCGGGGTATTGGTCATTCAGCAGGCGCAGCTGCTCCTCGGGGTAGTTCGTTATCGGTGAACGCCTGGCGAGCCCTGACCAGGTCGTTCCCCCGGGTGCGCGAATGATGTCCAGTTTCTTCTCCCGTGCGAGCTTTTTCTCTGCCCCGGTCAGCGGGTGCAGGCTCTTCGCAGTGGCCAGTATGGCCTCGTCGTACTTGCCGGCGTGCTGGGTACTGCGCGCAGTCCCGGCAAAGATATAGGCGTCATCACCGCGGTTGACGACGGCATAGCGAATACGGCGTTTGCCAAAGGGAGTGTCGCCGACGGTGACGGCGCTGTAGCCCTTCATGCCGCTGGCCTTGAATGCCTTGCCCGAACTCAGGGGAATGGCCAGTTCCTGCTGCATGAATTGTTTTCCTGGCAGCCGTTGCTTGTTTTCCGCAAGGGTCATCTGGATCAGGCCGTCTTTTGCCGCCGGCGTGGCAATGATCCGTGATGTCTGGTTGTTGATCTTCCAGCCCGACGGAAATGTGATGGAGAAATCCAGGTCCTTGTGGAAGAAGCGGTTGTCGCGTATCACGCCCTCACGCGCGCTGTCTCCAAATGTCAGTCCATCGAGGCGTAACAGGAAGCTGTCTCGCCCGACACGCGCCGTGTCGCCGGTCTTGTATTTGTTTGCGGCGTTCACGACCTCCCTGAAGCGGGCATCGTTATCCGGGTGTGTGGAGAACAGGCCGTGATAGACATTGGGCTCGCGGCCCTCCTTTTTTGCAACCGCGACTTCAAAGGATTCCTGGTTCTTCAGAATCCCGACGACCTTGAGCATGGCCTCCGGGTCATAACCGCTGCGCGCCAGGTATTCAGCACCGAGCCGATCTGCCTCCAGTTCGTGCTCGCGACCATAGCCGCGCACGATGGCGGTACCGGCCATGTTTGTCAGGGTGTCCGCGCCCTGTATGCCGGTAGAGGCGGCGAGCACCGCGCCGAGCAGACCGGTGACCGCGCTGGTGCTCTGCTGGCGCACACCGTGTCGTGCCGTGACATGTCCGATTTCGTGGCCCAGTACCGCGGCGAGTTCTGCCTCGGAGTTCAGGTAGGCGAGCATGCCGCGCGTGATGTAGATATAACCACCGGGTAGCGCAAAGGCGTTGACGCTACTGCTGTCTATGATGGTGAAGCTGTAATCAATGCCCGGGCGGTGACTGAACCCGGCAAGTTTTTTACCGACGCGTTGTACCAGTTCATCCAGTACCGGGTCGTGGTAGGCGGGCATCTCCTTGAGGATCTCGTCGTTGTACTTTTTCCCCAGGCTGATTTCCTGGTCCTCGGACATCAGCACGAAATCATTGCCGCCGGTGACCGGGTTGGTGGCGCAACCGGTCAGCTGCAGGCTGCCGGCGCAGAGGGCAAGGACTGCCAGCAGTGCACGCACGTCAATTCGGGCCATCAGTGCCTTACAGGTTGCGCAGTAATTATGGTCAGTGCCGCCGGGTGCTGCAGACTCATGCGCAGGTCACCCTCCACCTGCCTGATCCAGCCGCGGACCTCGACATCGGTGCCCGGCAAGGATGCCAGCGAGTCAAAATTGGCCAGGTCCTTTCTTGATATCTGCAGTGTGAGGGGGCCATCGAGGTCGATCCAGACGTTGTGTTTTGCTTCGCGAACATCGTTGACGCGTCCCTGTACGATACGGTAGCCCTTTGTGTCCGGCGGTAGTTGCCGGGCAGGCCGTGACTGGTAGGCCGGCAGCCCCCAAACACCACGCCGGTCGATGCGTGCATCGTTTTCAAGACGCTGGTAGCAATGCATGCCCCAGGTATTGGGTGGCACCACCAGTGTCGTGGCCAGTCCCCGTTGCAGCAGCATGCTGGCGACGTTATCACCGCTCTCGGTGAAGCCATGTGCCAGCAGGCGACCGTAGTGATCCTTGTGCTGTGCATCGTGCTGCAACAGCAGGGTCCTGTTGTTCGTGTTGATCAGTTCCTGCAGCCGGGCGCGCGCCTCGTTTGCCAGGGGTTCGGTGGTCGGGTCTTCGTTGCCGAGTTCCGGTGTGTTGATACCGATGAGGCGCAGGCGCCGGCCATCGCTCAGCTTTACGGTATCGCCATCATAGACGTAGACAACATGGACGCGTTCGCTGCTTGAGGTTGCCGGGCACGCCGATGCGTACGCTGCCTGCGGGAGCAGGGCAAACAACAGGGCGAGTGCAAGCAGCCACAATGAAAAAGGGGCGGCCATGATGGACGCCCCTTTGCTGAATACCGCTGCAGGCATTGTGTTCGTGATCAGTTACCGTAGCGCTTGCGGAACTTGTCGACGCGGCCGCCGGTATCAACCATCTTCTGCTTGCCTGTATAAAAAGGATGGCATTGTGAGCAGACTTCAATGGAGAGGTCCTTGCCAACGGTCGAGCGAGTCTCGAAGCTGGAGCCGCAGCTGCAGGTCACATTGATGGTGTCGTACGCCGGATGTGTGTCAGGTTTCATAACTGCCTCTGGATCAAATCATGCTGCAATCGGTGGCGGTTTATCCGCGACCGTGAAAAGGCCGGGGATAATACGTCATTCGTCCGAGGGCGGCAAGCTGGTTGGCGCACCTTCATGAAATTGCAGGATTTTTGCAGTGGATTGCGGGGCTTCCGGGTTATTTCCCAGCGATTGCAGGCGTTCAAGGCTGTGTAGCAGGCCGCGTTCGCTGCAGATGTGCTCCCACAGCAGCCGGTTGATCTGCAGGCAAGCGGCCATCGGGGTGCTCGCCAGGTCGCGGATCTGGTCGAGCTTCCACTGCAGGCAGCGCAGCCGCTGTTGCTTCTCGGCCGGGGCCTTCATAATGGCCCGCTCGATGAGCAGTTTTCTTTCCAGTTCAAAGGCCTGTGGGTCTTTCCGGGCCAGTTCTGCCCAGGCGTCGAAATCAAATTTCGGGCGTTTTCTGGTGATGTCCATGTGCTGTCCCGCTGCCGTGGTCGACGGGCGTGCCTCGTTATTATGTTGTTGCAGCCAGACTAGCATGTGCCCCCGGGGTCGCCTATTGGACGTCGGTGCTACAGGTGGGGGAGTTTTAACGGGGTGGGGCAGCCCCCAAAACCTGTGGATAACTGTGTGGATAACCTGCTGGAAAGTGTGTGGGTGATCTGAGATAAGCGCGTCGGGCCCTGTCGCTTGCTAACAATCAATTCCGACCGGAATTATTCGAGACAAAATAATAGACGATTAATATCAATGAGATATGTTTTGTTTGCGGCGCTTTCCATGGCGGGCGCCCGAATATACTGACAATCACAGCGCGTGGCCTGGACGTGGTGCTGTGCGGATTGCGGCTGTTTATAGCTTGTTCATAACTGCTGGCCGCTGATCCTGGCAATGAGGGGGTCCGCTCGACCGCTGGCGGCGTGTCCAGCGGCGGCCGTGACTAGTTGGCGGGTACGGTACGGTCCTGTGCCCACTGGCGCAGCCGCGCCAGTGGTTCGGCCATCACCTGCGACAGTGGCCGGGTCTGTTGTATCTCGGTGATGACGTGGTCGGTGGCCAGGTTAGTGCCCTGTTCCCGGGCGAGGTAGGTGGCTGCGACGATCGCCTGTTCGATCTCGGCGCCTGAAAAGCCCCCGGTCAGATTGGCCAGTTGCAGGATGTCGAAATCCACCGGTTTGTGCTCGCGCTTGCGCAGGTGAATCGCAAAGATCTCCGCGCGCGTTGCGGCATCGGGCAGATCAACAAAAAATATTTCATCGAGCCGGCCCTTGCGCACCAGTTCGGGTGGCAGGTGTTCGATGACGTTGGCCGTTGCCACGATAAAGACCGGCGCCGTGCGTTCTGCCATCCACGTCAGCAGGCTGCCGAGCATGCGTCGCGAGGTGCCGCCGTCATTGTCACCGGCGGCAATGGCCTTCTCGATTTCATCGATCCACAGGACGCAGGGCGCCATCGCCTCGGCGGCGCGCAGTGCCTCGCGCAGGTTGCGCTCGGTCTCGCCGTGAAACTTGTTGTACAGGGTGCCAATGTCAAACCTTAGCAGGGGCACAGACCACATGCCGGCGACGGCCTTGGCCGCCAGGCTCTTGCCGCCGCCCTGCACACCCACCAGCAGGATGCCGCGTGGCGGGTCGAGGGCTGCATCCGGTTTTAAAAAGACAGCGCGGCGCAACTCGATCCAGCGTTTCAGTTTATTCAGTCCGCCGACGCCCGCAAAGTCACTGGTGTCGAACTCGCAGGACAGCGCCCCGTTGGTGTCGAGTAACTGGTAACGCGCCCGGGTAACGCGATCGAGATCCTCTCCATTGATGGCGCCGTCATCATGGATGATGCGCCGAATGACGCGGCGGGCATCACTGCCCGTGAGTCCGCGCAACTGATTAATAACCAGGTCCAGGGTGCGGCGATTCGTTCGGACCTTTTCGCCCCTGTGCTGTTCTGACCAGTGGCCGGCCTCATCCTGGATAATGTCCTCCAGCCGCTCGCTGTCGGGCAAGGACAGGTTGAAGTGTGCACTGAAACCGGCCAGTTCCGCTGGCAGCTCCAGCTCGTGGCTGACCAGTACCAGGGTGTGTCCGAGGTCGGCATACTCCAGCGCGATCTCCTTGAGCAGCCTGACGTTGTAGGCATCATCCAGGTAGGGATGGAAGTCCATTAACAGGTAAATGCCCGGGGTAGCGGTTGCCCTGATCTGGCCCAGCGCCTGCTGCGGTTCGCTGGCATGGCGCTGTGGCGCGGCCTCGTAGTCGATGCGTTGCATGCCGGTGGTCGCCGACCACGCCATGACCGGTATCGCCAGCGAGACGGCGAGCTCGGCAAACAGGCCGGCGACGCGTTTCTCGTCGCGGGTCTCGATAAGGATCAGCGGGACACGCGAGCGCAACAGCAGTTCGAGGTCGTGTAGGTCGTTCATTACCAGCGGTTATCGGTCGCAGGGCAGGGGGGCATTAACGGGCCGGTTCGAGTCGTTCGATGCGGTCCAGGCGGATATCCAGGCTATCACCGCCGGCGCGGCTGATTCGCATGAATTCCTCGCCGTTGCGCTTCACCAGGTCGGTGGGCAGCACTGTCTCGGTGTGCAGGGTTGCTGCGTTGTCCAGCCAGCTCAGCCTGAGCTGCTGATGCTGCATGATGGCCAGTTCACAGCTACTGTGCAGGCCACAGTCGACAGGCGTGTAGTCAGTCATCGTCACGCCGGGTTGTCAGTGTTGCCTGTTCGCCGTCCACTGCCACCGCGAGGTGACATTCGATCGGCCGGCAGCACACCGGGCAGTCCTCGATGTAGTGCTGGTCGCCGCCGGAAACATCGACGCTGGTCTCGAAGGGTTCGCCGCAATAGGGGCAGTCAACGTGTTTCAGCATGCCGTGAGGGTTCCGGTAACCACTGTTGCAATAACTCGTCCAGGTAACGTTGCCCTTTCGGCGTGGTATGAATGCGCCCATTGTTCTCGCTCAGCCAGCCTTTTTCAATGGCATCGTTCAGCCGGGGTTCGATTCGTGACCAGGGCAGGCCGGTCGCGGCGGTGAATTCTGCCGAGCTAAAACCGGCATCGAGTCGCAGGCTGTTCATGACGAATTCCAGTATGACGTCTGCGACCGAGAGTTCATCGCTGCTGCTGATGCGCGCGGCACTGTGTGCGCTGTCGATGTAGCTGCGCGGGTGTTTCAGCTTGGCAACGCGCCGCACGGTTTGGGTTGCCGCAGCGGTTATCTTTGCGTGGGCGCCGGCACCGATGCCCAGGTAGTCACCGAACTGCCAGTAGTTGAGGTTGTGGCGGCACTGCCTGCCCGGCCTGGCGAAGGCGGAGACCTCGTAGCGCTGGTAACCGGCCTCGGCCAGCAGCGCCTGTCCCCCGGCCTGCATGGCCAGCAGGGTGTCGTCAGCGGGCCGCTCTGGCGGGTGGCGATGGAACCAGGTGTTCGGTTCAATCGTCAGCTCGTACCAGGAGAGGTGTGCGGGCTCCAGCCGAATGGCCTGCTGCAGGTCTGCCAGTGCCTGCGCGGTGGTCTGTCCCGGCAGGCCAAACATCAGGTCGAGATTGAAATTGTCAAAGCCGGCGCTGCGTGCTGCCTCGACGGCCGAGATTGCATCCTGTGCGCTGTGGATACGACCGATTGCGCCTAACAGTTCGTCCTGGAAACTCTGGATACCCATGGACAGGCGGTTGATGCCGGCCTCCCGGAAGCCTGCAAAGCGTGCCTGGTCAACGGTGCCCGGATTGGCCTCAAGGGTAATCTCGGCGGCGGGCTTCAGCGGGATGCGGGCGCGCACCTCGCCGAGCAGGCGTTCGATGCCCTGCGGGGAAAACAGGCTGGGTGTGCCGCCACCGAGGAACACGGTCTCGACGCTGCGTCCCCAGACGGACGCCAGATCCTGTTCGAGGTCGGCAACCAGCGCCCGTATGTAGTCCTGCTCGGGGATGGCGTCGCGTGCTTCATGCGAGTTGAAATCGCAGTAGGGGCATTTGCGCACACACCATGGAATATGGATGTAGAGTGACAGCGGGGGTGTTGCCGTGAAGTTGAACATGCAGGCCGGGGCAGGTGTGCCGTGATGATGCCCGTGTGTCTATGCGCTGTTGTGTTGCAGGGCGCTGACGAGTTGTCGCAAGGCCTGCCCGCGGTGACTGAGTGAATTCTTGACGTCGGCCGGCAGCTCGGCCGAGGAACAGTCGTGTGTCGGCACATAAAAGACCGGGTCGTAGCCGAAGCCGTTGGCACCGCGCGCGGCCGTCAGGATGCGACCTTCCCAGGTGCTCTGGCAGATCAGCGGGGTCGGGTCGCCGGCATGGCGCAGGTAAACCATCAGGCACTGAAAGCGGGCACTGCGCTGTGCCTCGGGCACGTCCTCCAGCCCGGCGAGTAACTTGTCGAGGTTTTCGCGGTCGCTGGCGCCGGCACCGGCAAAGCGTGCCGAGTAGATGCCGGGTGCCCCCCTGAGGGCGTCCACCTCGATACCGGAATCGTCTGCTATGGCCGGCAGGCCGGTATGCTGCGCGGCATTGCGCGCCTTGAGGATGGCGTTCTCCACGAATGTCAGGCCGGTTTCCTCGGCATCGACGACATTGAACTCACTCTGGGGGCGCACCTGCAGGTCCAGTTCCGCGAGCAGTTGATTGATCTCGCGCACCTTCCCCGGGTTGCTGCTGGCCAGCACGATGTCCTGCACGATGATTACTCCCCGGCCAGTGCGGCCTGCTGGCTGGCCAGCAGTTCACTGACGCCTTTCTTTGCCAGGGTCAGCATGTTGTTGAGTTCGTCCTGGCTGAACGGGTGACCCTCGGCGGTACCCTGTACCTCGATGAAGTCACCGGCATCACTCATGACCACGTTCATGTCGGTCTCCGCGTTGCAGTCTTCCGGATAGTCCAGGTCGAGTACCGGCGTGCCCTGGTAGATGCCGACGGAGACCGAGGCGACGCGGCCGTTCAGCGGGTTCTTGTCGAGCACCTTGTCGTCCAGCAGGGATTGAATGGCATCGGCGAGTGCAACGTAACCACCGGTGATACTTGCCGTGCGTGTGCCGCCGTCGGCCTGTATGACGTCGCAGTCGACGGTGATAGAACGTTCGCCCAGCAGCTTCATGTCCATGACGGCGCGCAGCGAGCGACCGATGAGTCGCTGTATCTCCATGGTGCGTCCGCCCTGCTTGCCGCGTGCGGCCTCGCGTCCCATGCGGCTGTTGGTAGAGCGTGGCAGCATGCCGTACTCGGCCGTCACCCAGCCCTCACCCTTGCCGCGCAGAAAACCCGGCACGCGTTCCTCGACCGTGGCGTTGCACAGCACCCGGGTATCGCCAAACTCGACGAGCACGGAGCCCTCGGCATGCTTGGTGTAGTTGCGTGTGATGCGCACATGGCGCATCTCGTCCGGGGCTCGTTCACTTGGGCGCATTGTGGGTTCCTTGCTGATGAATTGGGCGACGGATTATAGCCTGATCACTGCAGCGGGAGGCATAAAACCCGCCGGATGGTGTTCTTTCACGGGTCAGCCTGCTATAAGGTGGCTGGTCTTGGTCACTGTACACGTGGATGTCTATGGGCAATGAATCCAGGGCAATGACGGGCGGGCTGCTGGTTTCGCTGGCAGCCCTTGTCATTGTCGTCACCGGAATGAAGCTGGCAGCACCGCTGCTGGTACCGTTCCTGCTGGCCGTGTTTATCTCCATCCTGGTAGCTGCACCCTTTGACTGGTTGCAGCACAAGGGCCTGCCAGCCGGCCTCGCCTTGCTGGTCGTGCTGGCCGTGCTGGTGTTTGTCACGATCGTGATCGGCACCCTGATCGGGTCTTCGGTGCAGGAGTTCACCGGCAGCTACCCGGTTTACGAGGCGCGCATGAAGGAGATGCTGCAGGGTGTTGTCGACTGGCTCGGCAGCGTGGGAATCCACACCAGCAGGGACCTGCTGTCGAGTTATGCCGATCCCGGCAAGGCCATGAAGATGGCGGCGAACGTGCTCGGCAGCATGGGCAACATGCTCACCAACAGTTTCATGATCCTGATTACCGTGGTGTTTATTTTACTCGAGGCGGCCAGCTTTCCCGTCAAGTGGCGTGTTGCCCGCGAGGGCGCGGAGGAGTCGCTGGCACGCTTCAGTGACACGGCAAAGAGCATCAACCACTACATGGGTATCAAGATGCTCACCAGTCTAGGGACAGCGGTGGCGGTGGTTGTGCTGTTGTCACTGGTTGGCGTGGATTACCCGATGCTCTGGGGCGTACTGGCCTTCCTGCTGAATTTCATACCGAATATCGGCTCTATCATCGCCGCGATACCCGCGGTGCTGCTGGCGCTGATCCAGCTGGGTGTCACACAGGCGGCACTGGTCGCCGGTGGCTTCCTGGTCATCAACGTGGTCATCGGGACCTTCCTGGAGCCGCGTTACATGGGGGAGGGGCTGGGGCTGTCGACGCTGGTGGTGTTTCTGTCCCTGGTGTTCTGGGGCTGGGTACTGGGGCCGGTGGGCATGCTGCTCTCGGTGCCGCTGACCATCGCCGCCAAGATTGCCCTGGAGGTCCGCCCGGATACCCGCTGGATGGCCATCATGCTGGGACCAGGGATCGACGCCCAGCCGGTCGAAGCGCTACCGCAAGCGAATGAGTCCAGCTGAGCCGATATCATCTCTGTTAATGCCTGCCGGCAGCGCTTACCATGCAGACGCTTGCCGAAGACAGGTGTCCCCCTGATCCAGGGAGTAAACCAGTAGCTGGCATGACCGCAGGGTCGAATTCATTCGACCATCGGCAGTAATATTGACCCGGTCGGCCGGGCGAATGAGTTCGACCCTGCAAGGATCATCCAGCCAGGTAAACAGGCATAAACCCGAAGATTAACCAGCAGGTATTCACATGATTCGCAGCATGACGGCGTTTGCACGCCAGGAACTCGAGACCGCGGCCGGCGACCTGGCCTGGGAGATTCGTTCCCTCAACCACCGCTACCTTGAACTGGGTGTACGCCTGCCCGAGGAATTGCGCGCCATGGAAACTGCCGTGCGCGAACGGGTCGGTGCGCGGCTGGGTCGTGGCAAGGTGGAATGTTCGTGCCGCTACCGGCCGGCCGCCAGTGCCTCGGTCCCGGTCGATGTGGACAGCGACAACCTGACGCGCCTGCTGTCCGCCTGTGACACGGTGTCCGCGCGTCTCCCGGCATCCGGGCCACTGAACCCGATAGAGGTGCTGCGCTGGCCGGGCGTGGTGCGTGAGGAGGCGATCGATGCCGCGCCGCTGATGGCGCAGGCACTGGGCCTGCTTGAGCAGACGCTGGACGAACTGCTGCAGTCGCGCGAACGCGAGGGTGAACAGATCCGCCAGCAACTGCTGCAACGCTGCGATGCCATGGACGTACTGGTGCGGCAGGCGCGTAGCCGCTTGCCGGAGATACAGCAGGCGCTGCGGGAAAAATTGCAGACGCGGCTTGCCGACCTGGATACCGCGGCGGATCCCGGACGACTCGAGCAGGAACTGGTGATCCAGATCCAGAAGAGCGATATCGATGAGGAGATGGATCGTTTGCAGGGCCATATCGAGGAGGTGCGCCGCGTGCTGGATCGTGATGAACCCGTTGGCCGGCGCCTCGACTTCCTGATGCAGGAACTCAACCGCGAGGCAAATACGCTCGGTTCAAAATCCGTTGCCATTGATACCACCAATATCTCGGTCGAGCTGAAGGTGTTGATCGAACAAATGCGCGAGCAGGTGCAGAATACCGAGTAGCCGCGCGGGGAAGGAACAGGACAATGACTGCAACCAATTCACACGCGGGTACCTTGTACATCATTTCTGCACCCTCCGGTGCCGGCAAGTCGAGCCTGCTGCGCGCCCTGCTGGAAGGCAAGCAGGAGAGCGTGCAGTTGTCCGTGTCGCACACCACGCGCGAACCGCGCCCCGGGGAGGTTGATGGCAGGGACTATCATTTTATTGATGTCGCCGGCTTCCAGGCGATGGTGCAGGACGCTGCCTTTTTCGAGCATGCCCAGGTGTTCGATAATTACTACGGGACCTCGCGGCAGTCGGTGCTCGACCAGTTGCAGGCCGGCAACGATGTGATCCTCGAGATCGACTGGCAGGGTGCCCGCCTGATTCGCGAGCAACTGCCGGAGGCGGTCAGTATTTTTATCCTGCCGCCGTCGCGCGATGCCCTGCAGCAGCGCCTGCAGGATCGTGGCCAGGATGACGACGCGATCATTGCCCGGCGCATGCGCGATGCCATCAGCGAAATGTCGCACTTCGACGAGTATGACTACCTTGTGATCAATGATGATTTTGACGAGGCCCGTGACGAGCTGGCCAGCATCCTGCTCAGCCGCCGCCTGCGCCTGCCGGTACAGCGTCAGCGGCAGGCGGCACTGCTTGCCGCCCTGCTGGCATCCGCGCAGTGATTCCGGTAAACTCGCTCGCCCCGTTGATCAGTATTTGCAGTATTCCCGGAGAGTTACATGGCACGCGTTACCGTAGAAGATTGTCTCGACAAGGTTGATAACCGCTTTCAGCTGGTGCTGGTTGCCACCAAGCGTGCCCGGCAATTGTCCAACGGTGTACAGCCACTGGTGGAGTGGGAAAACGACAAGCCCACCATCGTTGCACTGCGCGAGATTGCCGAGGGCCTGATCGGACCGTCCATCCTCGATGAGCCGGCACACCCGGTCTTTGAAGAAGAAGAGGAGGAAGTGGTCGAGGGCGCAGAGGCCGCCACAGCAGAGGCCACCACAGCAGAGGCCGCCCCGGAAGAGACGGCCGAGGCGACACCTGCCAGCGCCGAACCGGCTGCCGACGCCACCACCCCGCCAGCCGCAGAGAGCTGATCGGGCCAGTTCCCCACCCGGCCGCCGGCCGCAACCCCGCCGTTAATCATCCATGACACGCCCCGGCGTGTGCCTGTTGCCGTTGTGCGTAAAAAGCCGCGACGCTGGTCAGCCATTGATTTATCATCAAAGCCAGCTGAACCGGACCCGGTTCGGTAGATACCGCGCAACAGGCTTTCATGGCAAGCAGACCGGATATTGAAACAGAAGACGAATCGCGATTCCTGATCAGCGACCTGTGCCAGATGCTCGAGTCCTACCTGGACAAGGACCAGGTTCAGGAAGTCTATCGCGCCTACCTGTTCGGGGCAGAGGCCCACGAGGGCCAGCACCGCCTGTCCGGCGAACCCTATATCTATCACCCGGTCGCCGCGGCACGCATCCTTGCCGAGTTGCGCCTCGATCACAAGTCAATCGTTGCAGCGATCCTGCATGATGTCATCGAGGACACGCCGACCGCGAAGGAACAGATCCAATCCGAGTTCGGTGAGGATGTTGCCGAGCTGGTCGACGGGGTCAGCAAGCTGACCCAGATCGAGTTCGAGAGCCAGGCCGAGGCGCAGGCGGAAAATTTTCGCAAGATGATCCTCGCCATGGTGCGCGATATCCGCGTCATCCTCGTCAAGCTGGCGGACCGTCTGCACAATATGCGCACACTCGGCGTGATGCGCCCCGACAAGCGGCGTCGCATAGCGCGCGAGACACTGGATATCTACGCACCGATTGCCAACCGGCTGGGCATCAATGCACTGCGCGTGGAGCTCGAAGACCTCGGCTTTGCCGCGCTCTACCCGCTGCGCTACAAGGTGCTCAACAAGGCCGTACTGGAGGCGCGCGGGCATCGCAAGGAAGTCCTCAACAAGATCGAGACCGCCATCAAGCGCCGCATCCAGCAGGAGAACTTACCGGCGCGGGTACGCAGTCGCGAGAAACACCTCTACAGCCTGTATCGCAAGATCCGTGACAAGACCCTGTCCTTTGAAGAGACCTATGATGTCTATGCCTTTCGCATCATCGTCAACGATGTCGATGCCTGTTACCGCGCACTCGGCATTATGCACAATCTCTTCAAACCGGTGCCGGGCAAGTTCAAGGACTACATTGCCATTCCCAAGGCCAACGGCTACCAGTCGTTGCACAGCATCCTGTTTGGCCCCTACGGCGTTCCGATCGAGGTGCAGATACGTACCGAGGAAATGGACCGCGTGGCGGAATCCGGTGTGGCCGCGCACTGGGTCTACAAGGAAAACGATGCCGGCGTAGACCAGATGCATGCGGGCGCACGTGAATGGATGCGCGAGCTGCTGGAGATGCAGACCCGCGCCGGTGATTCCCTGGAGTTTCTCGAGAACGTCAAGATCGACCTGTTTCCGGATGCGGTCTATGTATTCACACCGGCTGGCGAGATCATGAAGTTGCCTCACGGATCAACGGTGATCGACTTTGCCTATGCGGTGCACACCGATGTCGGCAATACCTGTATCGATGCGCGTGTTGACCGCCAGGTGGTGCCGCTGCGCACGATACTGCGCAATGGCCAGACAGTCGAGATCGTCACCGCCTCGGGGGCCACGCCGAGTCCTGCCTGGCTGAGTTTTGTGGTGACCGCGAAGGCGCGTTCCAACATCCGCCATCATCAGAAGAACCTGAAGCGCGAGGAGGCCATCAGTCTGGGGCGCCGCATGCTGGACCGCGCTCTGGCAGTGTTCGAGATGACCGCGGATGACATCTCCAGCAAGCGGCTGAAGACGCTGCTGAAAGATTACAGGATGAAGGATGTCGATGACCTGCTGGTCGAGATCGGCATGGGCCGGCGGCCCTCGGTACTGGTGGCACGGGCTCTGGTACCTGCCGGGGATGATGAATCGGGCGAGGGCGAGACGGCCATGCGGCCGCTGGTCATCAAGGGTAGCGAGGGCATGGTGACGCGCTTTTCCAAGTGTTGCCGTCCCATACCGGGCGACCCGGTTGTCGGCATCATTACCGGCGGGCGCGGCCTGGTGATCCATTCGGTGAACTGCAGGAACATCTCGGACAACAAGTACCCGCCGGAAAATTTCCTCGACGTGCAATGGGAGCCGTCGATTGACGAGGAGTTTCCGGTGGAGGTGCTCGTGGCCGTGGAGGATCGCCGTGGTGTGCTGGCGCGGGTGGCTGCGGCCATTGGTGATGCCGATTCGAACATCGAGAGCGTGGCGATCGAGGAACGCGACGGCCGGACAAACAACCTGCGCTTTACGATCACCGTGCATAACCGGCTGCACCTTGCGAGTGTCATGCGCGGTGTGCGCAAGATGCCGTCGGTCATCCGCATTACCCGCAGCCGCGGCTGAGCAGAATTCTTTACTTTTAACAGGGACACACAATGGCTCGCACAACGATTCAGACAGACAGGGCGCCACAGGCGATCGGTACTTACTCGCAGGCGGTGCGCTGCGGCAACACGGTATACCTGTCGGGACAGATTCCGCTCGACCCGGCCAGCATGGAGCTGGTCGCGGGTGACATGGAGGCACAGATACGGCGTGTCTTCGATAACCTGGTGGCCGTCGCGGAGGCCGCCGGCGGCAGTCTTGCCGATGTCGCCAAGCTGAATGTGTTCCTGCTCGACCTGGGGCACTTTGCCCTCGTTAACGAGATCATGGCGAGCTACTTCCAGGAACCCTATCCGGCGCGGGCGGCCGTGGGTGTGGCGGCCCTGCCGAAGGGCGCACAGGTGGAAATGGATGCCGTCATGGAGCTTGACGCAAGCTGAGCGTAACCGACTGCCGCAACACAGCGTCCGGCGGCAAGCCACGCCGGAACATCGCCTGCCTTGAATAGCACAGCAGACAATCTCGATGCCTTGCCGGTCACCGTGCTCAAGGGTGTCGGTCCGCGCGTGGCCGAACGCCTGCTGCGCCTGCACATCCAGACGGTACAGGATGTGTTGTTTCACCTGCCGGCCCGTTACGAGGACCGTACGCGACTGACGCCCATGGGAGCGGTACGTCCCGGCCAGCAGGTGGTGGTAGAGGGCGAGGTCGAACTGGCCGAGGTGCGCTTCGGGCGGCGTCGCAACCTGCTGGTGCGCATCAGTGACGGCACGGGATCGCTGACACTGCGCTTCTTTCACTTCAATGCCGGTCAGCAGGCCGGTCTTGCCCGCGGCACGGGGATTCGCTGTTACGGCGAGGTGCGTGGCAGCGCGGCGGCACCCGAGATGATCCATCCCGAGTACACGCTGATCTCGCGTGATGCACCGCCACCGGTCGAGGAAACCCTTACCCCGGTCTACCCGGCAACCGAGGGCGTGCACCAGCTGACCCTGCGCAACCTGACGACGCAGGCGCTCGCGTACCTCGGTGACCAGGCCGGCAGCGCCGGCCTGGTCGACTGGCTGCCTGCCGAGCTGATCGCTGCACACCGGCTGACGTCACTGCCGGCGGCGCTGCACTACGTGCATCGTCCGCCGCCGAATGCGCCCCTGGAACAACTGGCTGCCGGACGCCACCCGTCACAGCAGCGACTCGCCTTCGAGGAATTGCTGGCGCACCATCTGAGCCTGAGGCGCGTGCGCCAGCGTGCCCGGCAGTTGTCTGCGCCGGCGTTTGCCGCTGCACAGCCGTTGCTGGATGATTTTATTTCGGGCCTGGCGTTTACCCTGACCGGTGCGCAGCAGCGCGTCGTCAGCGAGATCCGCCAGGACGTCGCCTGCCGGCACCCGATGGCGCGGCTGGTGCAGGGCGACGTGGGTTCCGGCAAGACCGTGGTCGCGGCCGCCGCGGCATTGATGGCGGTGCAGGCGGGATACCAGGTGGCGTTGATGGCGCCCACGGAATTACTGGCTGAGCAGCATTTCCGCAGCTTCAGTGACTGGCTGGAGCCGCTCGGTATCGCGGTCGTCTGGCATGCCGGCAAGTCAAAGGGCAAGGCTCGCAGCCAGGCCCTGCAGGCGATCAGCGAGGGGTCGGGTGCAGTGGCGGTCGGCACGCATGCCCTGTTCCAGGACGAGGTCGAGTTCCAGCGTCTTGGCCTGGTCATTATCGACGAGCAGCATCGCTTTGGCGTGCACCAGCGCCTGGCGCTGCGCGACAAGGGGCGTACGGGCGGACAGCGGCCGCACCAGCTGGTGATGACGGCCACGCCGATACCGCGCACGCTCGCCATGACCGTGTATGCCGACCTCGACACCTCGGTGATTGATGAACTGCCACCCGGCCGTCAGCCGGTGAAGACGGTCGCCATCGGCCAGGAGCGACGCGAGGAGGTCATCGAGTCGGTACGCAAGGCCTGTGCGACCGGCCAGCAGGCCTACTGGGTGTGCACGTTGATCGAGGAGTCGGATGTGCTGCAATGCCAGGCCGCCGAGAAGACCGCGGAATTACTTGCAACGTCATTGCCGGAGTTACGCATCGGCCTGGTTCACGGACGGCTGGCCGCGGCGCAGAAGGAGACACTGATGAGTGCCTTCAAGGCGGGCTCGCTGGACCTGCTGGTGGCGACGACCGTCATCGAGGTCGGTGTGGATGTAGCCAATGCATCATTGATGATTATCGAAAATCCGGAGCGCCTGGGGCTGGCGCAGCTGCACCAGTTGCGTGGCCGTGTCGGGCGCGGCAGCCGGCAAAGCAGTTGCGTGCTGCTGTATCAACCGCCGTTGTCCGAGCAGGCGCGCGAACGCCTCGCGGTGCTCAGGGAGAGCACCGACGGTTTCGAGATTGCGCGTCGTGATATGGAGCTGCGCGGGCCCGGTGAGGTGCTTGGCACGCGCCAGACCGGCGAGATGCAGTTTCACATCGCCGACCTGCTGCGCGACGAGGCCCTGCTGGTCGCGGTGGAATCGGCCGCCGGGCAGTTGATGGAACTGGCGCCGGGGCATGTGTCACCGCTGATCCGGCGCTGGCTGGGCGAGGCGGTGAACTACGGTGAGGTGTGATGTCGGATATTTCCCGCAGCGTTAAACGGACCCGTAGGAGCGGATCGCATCCGCGACTTATTCCGGGCGCAAGTCGCGGATGCGATCCGCGCCTACACATTCCCTTGCCGGAGCAAGGCCCTACGGCAACTGCAGCACATTCGTGCGATAATGCCGCCCGTTTCGGAACTGTATGCAACTGCATTGAATTCACTTGATCCCAATCGTCCGTCAGGCCACTGGCAACCGAGTCGGCGCGTGCTGCGTGGGTGTATTCCGTCCGGGCTGGCTGGCTGGTTGCTGGATACGGCCTCGCTGACACTGCGCCTGCAACACCTGTGTCCTGGCAAGTTCCGCGTGCGGGTGCTGTCGCAGCAATGGGGTATGCCGTCGGTAGACGAGGCGCAGGTATTGCGGATGAAGCCGGGTTGCCTGGCGGTCATTCGCCAGGTACAGCTGCTCTGTGACGGCGAACCCTGGGTGTACGCACGTACCGTCATCCCTGCCACCTCGCTGCGTGGCCGGCTGCGCCGGCTGGCGCACCTTGGCACCCGGCCGCTGGGCGGCATGCTGTTTTCCGACCCCGGTATGCGGCGTGCATCGGTCGAACTGGTGCGGCTCGACGCGGGGCAACCCCTGTACAGGGCCGCGACCCGTGACTTTGACAAGTGCCCTGCAGAGATCTGGGGGCGTCGTGCCGTGTTCCGGCTGGGGAAACGTCCCCTGCTGATGAGCGAGATCTTTCTGCCGGCCTTTCCTGCCGGCACGGGACCACAGCCTGCCTGGCTGGATGTGCAGATAAAGCTGTGATGCCGGTCAGCGGCACATACTATTTCCCGGGTGTATAACTGACACTATGTCCTCGAGTTTTTTGACACGTCTGCCGGATTACGCGCGCCTGATGCGGCTCGACAAGCCGATCGGTATTTTCCTGTTGCTGTGGCCGACCCTGTGGGCCCTGTTTGTCGCCGGCGCGGGGCATCCGGATCACGCGGTGCTGGTGATCTTCGTACTGGGTGTCATCCTGATGCGCTCCGCGGGTTGCGTCATCAATGATTACGCGGACCGCGACATCGACAGCCATGTCTCGCGTACCAGTAACCGGCCGCTCGCCACCGGGCGTGTCAGTACCCGGGAGGCAAAGATCCTGTTCCTGGTATTGTGTCTGCTGGCCCTGTTGCTGGTGCTGCAACTGAACAGGCTCACCATTGCGCTGTCGGTGGTCGGTGCCCTGCTGGCCGCGATCTATCCGTTCATGAAGCGTGTGACCTATTTGCCACAGGTGTTCCTCGGCGCGGCGTTTGGCTGGGCGGTCCCGATGGCCTTTGCCGCACAGACCGGTACGGTCCCGCAGATTGCCTGGCTGATGTTCCTGGCGACGCTGCTCTGGGCGACCGCCTACGACACCATGTATGCCATGGTCGACCGCGAGGATGACCTGGCGCTGGGCGTTAAATCGACGGCCATCCTGTTTGGTGATTCTGATCGCCAGATCGTCGGCCTTCTGCAGATCATGGTGTTGCTGTGTCTGTTGATGATCGGCCGCCAGGCCGAGCTGGGCGGCATCTTTTATCTCGGCGTGCTCGCTGCCGCTGCGCTGTTTGCCTATCAGCAAATCCTGATCCGTTTTCGCACCCGCGAGGGTTGTTTCCAGGCCTTCCTGAATAACAACTGGGTCGGCGCCGCTGTCTTTCTGGGTATCCTGCTGGACTACCTGCTGGCCTGATCTCACACTGACATTTCTATTGCCGCGTCACCCCGTGCGCGCTATCACCCACACCTCGACCTGTTCAACGCCGGACTGTTTCAATACACGCGCCAGCTCGTTACTGGTGTGCCCGGTGGTCATGACGTCATCCACAATGGCGACGTGACGGGCGCGCGGGATGTTGCGCACGCTGAAGGCATTGCGCAGGTTGATGCGCCGGGCGGTGGCTGGCAACAACGACTGGGGTTGTGTGTTGCGATGGCGTTGACAGCAGCGCAGCCCGGTGCTGATGTTCAGTTCGCGTCCGAGTCGCCGCGCCAGTTCGGTGGCCTGGTTGAAGCCGCGCTCGCGCAGGCGAGTGCGGTGCAAGGGTACCGGGATGAGCAACCCGGGCAGTGCTGCGGCACGGGTGCGCAGGCGCGCTGCCAGCAGGCTCGCCAGCACGGGTGCCAGGGTGAGTTCCCCGGAGAACTTCATGCGCTTGACGAGGTAGTCGATTGGCGGCCGGTAGTGAAACAGCGCCGTGGTGGCATCAAAGGCGGGCGGGTGACGCTGGCAGCGGCCACAGAATTGCGCGTCATGCGCTGCCGGTAGCGCCCGGCCGCAACACGGGCAGGCCGTCGTGATCCAGGGTGCATCCGCCAGGCAGGGCATGCACAGGCCTGGCACTCGACCGCTGGCCGCGCCACACAGGCGGCACACGGACGGAAACAGCAGCGTCTGCAGGTGCTGTACGCACTTGTAAACCATCGTGTCCATTATTGGTTGACAGGAAAAATCATCCGTCCCATAGTTTCCGGCCACTGTAACCGGGGTCCCGCAAGCCTATGAACAACCCATCCGCCTGTCTGTCGGACAAGCCTGAACATGGTGTACGCCATGACTGGTCACGTGACCAGGTCAGGGCCATATTTGCATTACCATTCAACGAGTTGCTGTTTCAGGCGCAGACCATACACCGGCAGTATTTCGACCCCAGCGCGGTTCAGGTGAGCACCCTGCTGAGCATCAAGACGGGCGGTTGCCCGGAGGACTGCAAGTACTGTCCGCAGAGCGTGCACTACGAGACCGAACTGGAACCCGAACAGCTGATGGACATCGACGCGGTCGTGGAGGCCGCGCGGCGCGCCAGGCAGGCCGGTGCCTCGCGTTTCTGCATGGGTGCCGCGTGGCGTAATCCGAAGGGAAAGAATTTTGAGCGCGTGCTCGAGATGGTGGGTAGGGTGCAGGCGGAAGGACTGGAGACCTGCGCCACGCTTGGCATGCTCGATGCCGACCAGGCCGTGGCCCTGAAGGAGGCCGGGCTGGACTACTACAACCACAACCTGGACACCTCGCCCGAGTTCTACGCCGACATCATCACCACCCGCACCTATGACGATCGCCTCGATACCCTCACGCATGTGCGCGAGGCGGGCATCAATGTCTGCTGCGGTGGCATCGTCGGCATGGGCGAGGGACGTGAAGACCGCGTGTCGCTGTTATGTGAGCTGGCCAACCTGCCGGAACATCCCGGCAGCGTGCCAATCAACCAGCTCGTCAGGGTCGAGGGCACGCCGCTCGATGAACAGACGGACATCGATGCCATCGAGTTCGTGCGTACCATTGCCACGGCGCGCATCCTGATGCCGCAATCTTACGTGCGCCTGTCGGCCGGCCGTACCGGGATGAGCGACGAGATGCAGGCGCTGTGTTTTCATGCCGGTGCGAATTCGATCTTCTACGGCGAGAAACTGCTGACCACGGGTAACCCGGATACCGCGGCCGACGATGCCCTGTTTGCAAAGCTGGGCCTGCATCCGGCGTAAGCGCGTCCGTGTGTTGTTTTCTGCGCTCGTTTATTCACCTGTAGGAGCGGATCGCATCCGCGACCTTTGTGAAGACAAGTCGCGGATGCGATCCGCTCCTACGGCCAGTGCCTGGTTATGAAAGACCTTTCAAAACAGCTACAAGAGCGCCACGTACAACACCTCTACCGCCGTCGCCAGGTGCTTGATGGCCCGCAGGGTGTCCGGGTGCAGATCGAGGGCCAGGCGTACCTGTCGTTTTGCAGCAATGACTACCTCGGCCTGGCAAACGACCCCGACGTCGTGGCCGCCTTTCATAAGGGGCTGGACGCGTTCGGTTGCGGCAGCGGCGCGGCACATCTGATCAGCGGACACAGCCGCGCCCATCATCTGCTGGAAGAGGAGCTTGCGGACTTTGTCCGGCGTCCGCGGGCGCTGCTGTTTTCCACGGGCTACAGCGCCAACCTCGGTGTAATGGCCTCGCTGCTGGGTCGTGGCGACCGGGTCTTTGAAGACCGCCTCAATCATGCCTCGCTGCTGGATGCGGCCCGCCTGAGCCATGCGCGCCTGCTGCGCTACCGGCACAATGACATGCACGACCTGGCTGGACGCCTTGCTGAATCAACGAAAGGCGAATGGCTGGTCGCAACCGATGGCGTGTTCAGCATGGATGGCGACAGTGCACCGCTGGGGGAACTGGCGACGCTGGCATCACAACACGATGCCTGGCTGATGGTCGATGACGCCCACGGCCTGGGTGTGCTCGGTCCGCAGGGTCGCGGCAGTGTTGCCGCTGCCGGCCTGGGTGTCAGCGACGTGCCGATTCTCATGGCCACGCTGGGCAAGGCCTTCGGTACCTTCGGGGCCTTTGTCGCCGGTGACGAGGCGCTGATCGAGACACTGATACAACATGCGCGTACCTATATATACACGACGGCACCGCCGGCAGCACTGGCCTGTGCAACCCGTGCGGCGCTGCAGCGCGTGCGCCAGGACGACTGGCGGCGTGAACGCTTGCAACAATTGATTAAACGTTTTCGCCGCGGGGCCGCACAACTGGGCCTGCCGCTGTGTGACTCGCACACCCCGATACAACCCCTGCTGGTGGGCGACGCCGAACGGGCACTGCAGCTCAGCGAGGCGTTGCGCGAGCGCGGAATCCTCATCAGCGCGATTCGTCCGCCGACGGTGGCGGCCGGT
>CAJQNP010000169.1 GCA_905479705.1 uncultured Gammaproteobacteria bacterium | reverse complement strand
CTCAACCTTGAATACATCTTCCTGGATAAGGCGCACGCGCGCCTGTTCACTCGATTTCAGTTCGGAAACATTGTGCTTGCGCCCCCAGGCCAGCACATCCGGGTCGATATCAACGCCCGTGGCGGTGTTCTTTTTATCCCGACTGACCCATTCGCAGCACATCTTGGCCGTACCGCAGAAGTCCTCGCGTACCGTGTGCGGCGTGCGCTTGCGCAATTTCTTGAAGGTATCGTTGACGAAGTTGAATTCTTCCTTGACGCCCTGCACGGATTTCTCGTAGAGCGTGTGCCGGTCGGCACACTCCGCCATGGTCTTCGATGCCCGTTTCCGCTTGTCTTTCATTATTGCCCCCTGATGAATGTCTAGAACAGCATGAAGGCAACGATGCCAATGAGCATCATGGCCAACGTGAGCTCCGCTGCGTGGCTGGTAAATGGCTCGGGCGCATGTTCTTCCAGGTGCCCGGCACAGTCCTCTACAAGTTCTTTGATTGCACTGTGGCGCTGGTCACGCTCCCTTGCTGCCAGTGCACGGCGGTCGTCCGCCTCCTCGGCTACGGCATCGCACGCCAGGTCATACTGGGCCTCGTTGGCCTCATCATCCTCACCGGTCTCGATGGCCAGCCACTGTTCTTCCAGTTGCAGTATCTGGGATTCCTCCCACCTGGCTATACGATTCAGCTGTTGCTCGTATACCGACTGGCAATGCCTGTTCACACCCTTGCCATTGTCAAACCAGTTCATCAGGCGATCGTGCAGGTAAATGACACCTGTTACATCACCGCTCTGATCACGGTTTTCCATGTACAGATGACCGGGCAACATCAGGTCGACAGCAGACATCGTTTGTTCCGAGAGCATTGAATAACAGGTCCTGTGAATGTAATAAAGCTAGCCGTCAACCATGCAGGCGCCGGACACAACGACCGCGAAGCCGTCGCCTGCTGCCGTCAACAGCATGCTGCCGGTGTTTGCATTGATGACCATGGTCCAGCCCGCACCATCGGGTGTGTTCGAGTTGCCGTCATCGGCACCCTGCAGGATGAGCTTGCCGTCAAGCTGCTCGATACGCTCAATCGGTGTGCTCGCTTCGATCCCGCCGTCATGCTTGCCGGTAATGACCCTGTCGGTCACGTCGACATGAAAAAAATTCGGCAGATTGACGTCCTGCGCGGTCACCATATTGCATGCCGTTCCGGGTAAGCACTCGTTGACCAGCTGGGATGCACAAAGCATGTCCCTGTCGCCTCCAAAGTCGCTGGCCATGGCCGGGCCCGTGTATAGCAGGGCCGCGCTGATGACTGCTGTATAAATCCTGTTCATGACACTTGCCCCCTACTTGACCGTGTAGCCGCGGCCTTCCAGGCAGGCCGAGTAGGCGCGGTTGTAATTGTTGCGGTTGTTGGCGTTTTTCGTGGCTTCTTGCTGGGCATACTGCTGTTGTTGCTGGTCGATCTTCTGATTTTTCGAGGACTGCGCCACACCACCGATCAGGCCACCTGCCACCGCACCGCGCCGGGCATATTTTGATTTGTCACCGATGATGGCGCCCGTCGCCGCGCCGGCCAGGGCACCCTTGGCGACGCCACCGGACTTCTTCTGCCCGGAGGGCGGTGGAGACGATGCGGTTTGCGCGGCCATGGGATCAAAGCCCGAGTCGGTTTTGGCCCAGTTGTAACACTCGTGCTTGTCCTTATCCATCTGCTCGTTCGATTGTCCACCGGCGGGATAGATATACAGGTCCTTGGCAAGGACCGGGGTGGCCGTGAGCAGTGCTGCAAGTCCAGTGACCAGGTGTCGGGTAAATCGCATACTGAGAACCTCCTGGTAGTGCCCGGTATCTACGGATTGTGCGCTGCATGCCGGACAGTCAGCCAGGTTGGATTATGTGTAACGAACTATCTGCGGGTAGTGTAATTAGTTAGCGAGACAAAGGAAACCGTCCGGCTGAATTACTCGACTCCCGGGAGGGCGCAGGAGGCGGCTAGTGCTTCCAGTCCGGATAGAGTGGCGACAGGGCGGACTGTGACCTTGTCTTTTTCCTCGAGTGGGCATGATCCTGCAGCCCCCTGTCGAACACTTGCCACAACTCACTGCCCTGCCACGCTTTGCCACCGGCAGCGTACAAGGCCTCTGCAAGTGCCTCGATTTCCTCGCGGCCATGGTCCAGCCGGGTGGCGAGCACACCCAAATTGCGTGGCGGATCGTCCGGCCACTCCGTGGCTGCCCAGTCAAGCAGGGCCCGGGCAGCAGCCGACATGTCATTTGATTCGCAGGCGCGTCGCAGTGCTGCGCATGTCGCGCGCCGGGGTACGTTTGAATCGTCAGCCTTGCGTGTAACACCCCTGAGCCGGCTGAGCAACAGTGTGCCCGCCAGAATGACTGTCGCGGCCAGCAACAGCCACGGCCAGTATGGCAAGCGGGTCCATTGGCGATTACCTGTTGCGTCGGAAACAGGCTCATCCAGTGTCGTCTCCACGATCGACGGGGCTGGCTGTTTGTTCGTCACGTCGGTTGGCGCTGGCAGCTGAGCAGTGATCACGCCGTCACCGGGTTCTACGTTGATTGTCCAGGCTGGCAGCTCCGCTGTTCTCTGCTCACCCGTTGCCGTGTCCCACCAGTCAATGGTGATGGCGGGGATAGTTTGCATGCCGGCTGTCGTGGGCACATAGGCGAAGCTGCGTTCCACGCTGCCCAGCACCCACTCGCCATCCGTGTGATTCTTGTAGACCGGGCTCTCGGGATAGAGCCGCATATTGGGGCTGTCTGCCAGCGTGATATCCGGCAGGTGCGACGATTCCAGTCCCCTTGCCTGCAGTGTAATGACCCGCGTCACCGGTTCGCCCGCACGAAACTCCGGCGGCCCGGCGGCCCAGCTGTCGGTTAACACAAGCTGTTCGCCGGGGAGCCAGTGCTGTCCGCTGTAGCTGGCAGGCCGGGGCTGCACATCGAGACGGTAACCCTCTCCGCGCAGGCGCAGGCGTTTGCCCGGTGAGGCCATGGAGCTACTGCCAAAGAAACGTTCCATCATCTCATCCATCTGCATGGAGGGCATGCGCTGGCGCACCTGGCCGGCAAGTCGACCTGTGAAGGTGACCGGGGCGATCTCCAGCGTCCCGCTCTGCTCCGGGAAGATTGCGTAGTGCCTTTCAATGACCTGGTACTGGCTGCCATTGACCGTCGTCTGGTATTGCACGTCATCACCGAGTCGTTCAATCAGTGCATTGTCGATATGCGGTCCATCAAAGCTGCCGTCATAGAGCCGCTCCCGGTAGAACAGCTGCAGGGTGTAGCGCAGTTGCTGCTGGACATACACTGCTTCTCCCGCAGGCGGTTGCAGTTGTGTCTTGATAAAAACCGGCTCTCCTGCCGCGGCGATGGCGGCCTGTGATTGTGCGCTGACCGTCAGCGTCATGGCGCTGGTCGCCTGGTTGCCGACAGGTATCGGGGGGACGCTGATCTCGCCCTTGTGTTTGGGCATCAGTTCCACTTGCCACTGTCGCGAGGAACTGATTTTACCGTTGACGATACTGGTCTGGTGGCTGCTGCCTGTACCCAGGATGTCGAAACCATCCGCCAGCACACTGAGGTCCGGGTCGGCATCGTCGCTATCGCCACTGGCGAGAATATGCAGCGTGACCGTGTCCCCCTCCTGGATGGCGGTACGGCTCAGGCTGGCGCGTACATCGGCCCAGAGTGACTGGGAGGTCAGTAACAAAGCAAGAAAGCTGATTACGATGTGCCTGTATTTTTTCACACGCATTTCTCTCGCCTTGTCACCCGGTCATTCCCGCGTAGGCGGGAATCCAGAAAATCATCAGCAGGTGCCGGATGGCCACTTGATATTCAGTTTCGCGGGAATGAGATTGATGTGGATACTGGATCCCCGCCTTCGCGGGGATGACGTCGGAGACTGGAATAATTCCTGTGCAACGATGGCATGGGAATACCAGGTTGCCGCCTTCGCGGGAATAACGTGGGAGTTTATGCCAGCCATATAACCTGATTACCATGCCTGTGCTCCCTCACTCGTCGAGTGTGTGGCACGCTGGTTGTACTGATAGAGAAACTTGCGTCGCAGCAAGCCGGCCGGATCATCCGGTATCCGTCGCAGCCACTGTTCGGCCGCGCGTTGTTCTTCCGTATCGAGTGGCTCGGCCTCGGCGACCGACTGCGGACTGTCCTCGCCGTCCGGCGATGGATCGCCCTCAGCCTCAGCGGGTTGCTGCTCCATCCCGGAGGCTTCAGCGGCCTGTTCCGGTTCCTGCCGGTCCCCGGCCTCGCCTGCCTGCTGATCATTCTGTTCGAAGACATCAGCCTGCTGGGAATCATCAGCTGAGGCCTCGCCCTGCTCGCCGCTCTCGCCATCTTCGGATTGAGCGTTGTCAGTATTCTCACTTCCCTGCTGCTGTTCACCCTGCTGGTGCTGTTGCGAGTCGGCACTCTCACCCGCGTCTCCCTGTTGCTGATCCTGCTGTTCGCCCTGCCCCTGTTGTTCCTGCTGTTGTTGCTGTTGCAGGAGTCGCTCCACCTCGGCCTTGTTGTGCAGGGCATCTTCCATGTCGGGTTGTTGCACAAGCGCACGGTCGTAGGCGGCGATTGCGTCCTCGTAACGCTGCAGTTGTGCCAGCGCGTTACCCTGGTTGTAATCCGCATCGACCGACGGCTGGCCGGCAAACGATTCCAGTGCCGACTCGTAATCACCGCTGCGGTATTGAGCGGTACCCCGCAGGGCCGGGTCCTGCGCCAGTGCCGCGGCCTGTTCATGATCACCGGTCTGCAGTGCGCGACTGGCCTGTTGATCGGGGCGCAGCCACAGGTCGTCCCAGCCCAGCGCCATCGCCGGCTGCGGTGCCGACAGCGTCCCCCCGACCAGCAGGACCGTGACCAGCAACCAGCCGCGACGGAAGGCAAGCGCAGCCAGCGGCAGCAACAGTGCGGCCAGCAGCGGGCCCGTCGAATGCCACGCATCGGTCGTCAGGCCCGGTTGCTCGACGCGCTCGCTCGCATCAGCGGCCATGCTCGTGAACAGGTGCTGAATGTCGTGTTCTCCACTGCTGATCAATGCATACTCACCGCCACCGACCGCGGCCAGATCGCGCAACGCTGACTGGTCCAGTGCCGGCATAACGATTTCGCCGAGCGCATCTCGCAGAAAGCCGCCGCGACCATTCGGAATCGGTGCGCCGGCATCGGTACCGACGGCAAGCACCGACACGCGATAGCCTTCTGCAGCGACCTGCCGCGCGGCAACAACAGCGCGTTCGCCATCGATACCGTCCGTCACCAGCACGATGTCACCGCGGGGCAGGCCTGCCTGCTGCAACAGTTCGGCTGCCTTGTGCAGGCCGAGGTCAACACGACTGCCCTGCACCGGCATCAGTGACGGCTGCAGCGGACTCAGCAGGGCCTGGATGGTATCGGTGTCACGGGTCAGTGGCGCAACCGCAAAGGCATCACCGGCAAAGGCAACCAGCCCGGTTTGCCCGTCAAGGTCCTGCTTGAGGATATCCGCCACCTTGTAGCGCGCCTGCATCACCCGCGAGGGTTTCAT
>CAJQNP010000168.1 GCA_905479705.1 uncultured Gammaproteobacteria bacterium | reverse complement strand
GCGGAATAGCTGCGTGACGCCGGGTATCACTCGCGGATACCTGTGAAGGGGTGGAGATTTACCGGGGCAGGCAGGCTCACCACAATATCCACCATTCATGATGATCGTCGCATGACATGGTACCAAGCACAGTCGTGGATTAATGATTTGAACGAAAATCATCATCCGGGGTACAACGACTGGCGCCTACCTATAGTTGACCAGCCCGACCCGGATTGTTCTTACTCGGGCTCTGATGGGATGGGTTTCGGTTTTCGTTGCACGATTACTGAACTGGCTTGTATGTACCTGGTTGAATCGGGCCACCTTTTTTATGACTACTCCACGGGCGCCACCACCGACTGATCGTAGTCGTAATCATCAACCTTTAACTTTTCCCTGGGTACACAGTGCGGGCAGCGGTGATAGACGCTGGCGGCCAATGGCATGACGCATAGCCGGGGTCGGCGCTATCACCCACAGACCCAGGGCAAGATCGAACGCTGGCACCGGTCAATGAAGAAGCGGATCCTGCTGGTGAACCACTACCTGCCTGAAGAGCTGGCGATCGCATTGCAGCGGCTTGTCAGCTACTACAACCACGAGCCTTATCACCAATCACTCGCTAGCCTGCCGCCTGCCGGTGTGCTCTACGGGCCCGCCCGGAGATATTGGAGCAACGCGACATAATCAAACGGGCCACGCTGGCGATGCGCAGAAAAATGCACCACGATAATCGGGCAAGAAAATTAACCCGGATGGGCTGTTGTGTCTCTTGAATCAGGCCGCCAACCGACCAAAAGGGGTCGACGACGTACACTCGACAAACGAACATTGATCGCTCACATAAATCAGCAAGTCTGACTTGCTCATACAATATGCATGATAGTCCGTATTTCTTCCCGTCGTGACGAAAAGCCTATGACTGTTTCTCATCGAGAAACCGCTGCGCATCAGATCGCCCGGTGAATTCGCCATCTTCCGCCAGCAGGTCTTTCAGCATGCCGAGTGCCTTTTCACGATCGCCGGACTGGTACAGGGCCACCGCGTAGTGGTAGCGTATCTCCGGAGAATCCGGTAACTGCTGCAGGGCTTTCTCCAGCAAATGCCGTCCTTCTTCAAGCTGCCCCTGCTGAACATGTAACCAGCCGCAGGTATCCTGAATACCCGGATTATCCGGGGCTTCCTTCAAGGCGCTCTCGGCCAGCACCAGTGCACGCGGGTTTCGTTCCAGTCCATACAGCCATGCAAGGTTGTTCAGTGCCACGACATTGTCCGGCTCATCCCTGATCACTTGTTCGTATGTCTCTATTGCCTTGTCGGTTTTGCCAAGTTCCATCCACGCGGCCGCAAGAAATTGCCGCACCCTTGTATCCTGGGGATGTTTTGAAAGCCAGCCGGTTAGCGGTTCGGTGGCGGAGGCCTGTTGGCCGGAAAGCTTGAGTGATTCTGAAAGCTTGATTGCCAGGCTTGACGATGGAGCGCGATCCCATGCCATCTTGAATGACCGACTGGCCTGGGTGTATGACTTCTGGCTCATCAGGGCGATACCTTCGAGCTCATAACCCATGGCATAATCCGGCTGGTTCTGTTGCATTTGTTTCGCGAGCTGTAGCACTTTTTCGGTATTGCCATCCCGCAGGGCAAGTCTTGCCTGCGCCAGCACCAGCATTTTTTCTATTTCACTGTCCTGGCCGCCTTGCGCAATAATGGCCTCGTATGTCTGAATTGCACGCTCTGTTTTACCCGATAACAAATAGGCTCTCGCAAGTTCCCTGCGCAGAGGCAGGTTATCCGGTGCAGCCCTGGCAGCCCTTTCGAGCAGCAGTATGCCGGTGCGGTTGTCACCGCTGCTGAACGCATTGACGATTGCGAGAGTAAGCAGTTCGTTATCTGTAATCTCCTCGTCTGTTTCCGGAGACAGGGCTGCGCCGGCTTCGTCGAACTGGCCCGTCTTCATATATGCCAGGCTTAGCTGCTTTCTGGCAGTCAGGTTGTCCGGGTTGGCGCTGACATATTTTGCCAGGTAGTAGGCTGCTTTTTCATGATTCTCCTGCGAGTAGCTCACCATGCCGTACAGCTGCATTGAGGGCAGATTGCCCGGAGAGCGAGTGAACAATTTCAGTAACAGTTCCTCGGCTAGTTCGAAATTGTCTTCCTGGTATGCGAGCAGGGCACCGAGATACAGGGCTTCCGTATCACGTCCGTACAGCGGCTCGACAAAGGTGCGGGTGTCACTGTGGTTCTGCTCGATGATCCTGATTTTTACCAGTGCCAGTCGTGCGCTGTGGCCATGGCCACTAATGTATCCGGGCGGGTCAAGCGCAATTACTTCCCTTAATCGCTCGTCGGCCTGCGTCAGGTCTTGTTCACTTGCAAGCAGTGCTGCTTCCCGGAGTTTGAAGCTCGCGTCATCAGGGTAGCGTTCCAGCGCACGGGCGGTTACCTGTGCTGCTTCTGCTGTATTCCCGGCAGCTATCAGAAAGTCGATGCGTGTCTGTAATACAAGTGCAGCATCCGGCTGGATTTGTTCAGCGGCATTGAGTGTTGCCTGTGCATTTTCCTGTTGCTCCAGTCCGGCCAGTGCAAGGGCGTGCAGCGCAGTAAGGTCTGCCTGGGCATTGGCCGGGAACGCATCTTCGACCACGCACGCCTTGAGTGCAGCGCTGTACTCATCCTGCTTGAGCATTGATTTCACAAGACCGATGCGCGATTTTGCCGGATTCCATCCAGCTTCGCCTGCGAGCCGAAAGTGTCTTTCGGCGGCCGGGAAGTCTTCGTATTCCAGGTAAATCGAGGCGAGGCGATAACGCGCCTCTGCATTATCAGGGCTGCGCTGCAATATGTTCTTTAACTCGATGACTGCCGCCTGAATCTCTCCGTTTTTGGTGTGCTCCCCGGCACGTTCCAGCAGTTGCTGGTCATTCATTCCGAAACCGCCACAAGCAGTCAGCATCAGCAGTAGAAAACACATGACAGCTTGCTGTATGTGAGACATCGAATCCGTCGGTTTCACTGTCATTCTCCTGGTTTGTTCACGCGATTGACGCAATACGGCCAGTGCTACCCGCACATAGTGTCAGCTTGCTGATTATAGATATTCTGGGGGAAATTAACCGTGGGGACACAAAACGAATCTGCTGGCACGTGAAAAAGCCTCTTCGTATGAATGCACTTGATGGCAGGTATTCACAATATGGCATGGAAGGAGTACATGGTGAATCTTTTATGAAGCCCTAATTTGCGCGGCAGGCCTTTTTATTAATTACCGCTGCACCGTGTGCTATGCGGGTTATCCGTTCGATTGGTTTTGACGGCGTGTACACCCAAATGCAATGGAACTGATTGGCAAGGTGCATCGCTTGGTGGTGCAGTGACTGGCACACCCGCTGAGAAAGGTGTCGCAACTGGCGATGCCGCTAGTGTGGCGCAGCATAAATGATTTGAGTGTCAATTAATCTTACACTCATCTGGCGACTACCCGGGATCCAGCTATGCGTCAAACTTTTGATAAATATGTATTATTTCTAAATGCGCTGGATCGTCACGCGTGTTTCTCCTGCTTCGGCTTGTCCAGGAAATTTACAGCCGTCCCGGTTGCCCACTACGGGAACTATACAAGTCACTGAATTAAATAAGAATAATATAGTGGAACGAAAATTGCTTATATTCCAAATACGCGAGGAAAACGGACTGCAGTAGTACACGAGAGTGAGTGTTTGTCGGTGACTCTCTTGAATAATTGCAGGCACCGTGTGAGGAGAAACGCAATGAAAATCCAAGGCGCGCCTTCGTAAGGACCAGGGTGCGCCAGGGGTCGTACTAACTTTTTACATCAGAAATTGAAGTATAAAAATGGAGAGAGGAGAACTGTGATGATAACGAGAAAAATCTTTACTTCCCTGTTTGCAATGGGGCTCGCCCTGGCCACCAGCGGTGCACAGGCTATACCGCTGTCGAATCTTTTCGAGGGTGCAGATATCACCGTCGGAGATAAACTGTTTGATAACTGGGGCCTGGAATACAATGAGTCCGATACCGATATTGACTTCAGCGAAATCGAGGTGACCGGTCTCGACGCCGATCCGCTGAATATCGGTCTCAATTACAACGCCAACGGCCAGTTGTCCGTCTTCGGTCCGGATACTTTTCTGGACATCAGTTTTGTCTTCGATGTCACCGTCCTGGATCCGGACTTTCTGATCAATGGCAGCTCCCTTGCAATTACCGAGACCGACTTTGCTGGAGAGGGTGGCAATATCACGGTCCTGGAGACGGTCTCCGAGAGTGGTGGCAGCGAGATCGACGTCATGGAAGCATACAGCGACAATCTTTTTAGCGATGAAATGCCCACCGATTCTCTCGCGTTTGGTTCACTGGCATCTGTATCTACCATAACGGACATTCTGTTATTTACCGACGATTTTCAAGATGACAGTGCAGAGCTTGTCAGTTTTGAGCAGCATTTTTCCCAGACAAGTAAGGGCGTTGGTGTTCCTGAACCCTCCACCTTGTTACTGATGGGGATGGGGCTGGCCGCTATCGGTGTTGTCCGCCGCCGCAAGCAAGGCCTGAGGGTACTATCCAGCTGATCATTTCCAGGCGGGTTACCGATCGATGGCAACCCGCCTGGATTTATTCCCGCGTGGCTGATCACCCGCATCGAGCACATGCGTCCCTGAACTGAATTAGTGCCAGGCGCTGTCACAAACAGGCGGCTATCGCCGTACAAAGTAATTCATCCAGAGCCATACCTCACAGTCATTTTGCCGCGGCAAATCAATTGCGAAGGCAACCTGGTACATGATCCAGCTTGTTGAGGCAGTGCGATATGCTGTCGAACAGGAAGGCAGACAAGTTCCGCACTATCAGGGAGCGCCGGTACCTGACTATTAATTACCAGTAACTGAGCGGGGCGCTCCTGTGAGCGCCTTGATGGCATCTTCATCGGTCTGACTGTTTGCCCTGTCGAAAACAACCTTGCCATTAACAATAGTTTGCAGAACTTTGGTTGAACCGATCCCGATCGGTGGAATGTCTTTTTTCGGGTAAAACTCCATATACGGAAGTACAGTGATATCGAATACAGGGAGGTGTTCGCAATCGGGGAACCAAGGGCAGACCGGTTGTTGATACCGGGTGTTTACATGGCAAAAAAAACGGCGACCTTCATTTTGTAGAGGGTCGCCGTATTATTAGTATGAAATCTATCGCCGCCATGACCTGGCCACAGCAGTTTCCAGGTATTCAACAAGGGTTAAAACGCCTATAACCCTTTTGTCCTTCCCGACACATAGGTTACAGATTATACCGGAGACATAGGTTACACCTCACCGCATTTGGGGGAATCCAAATGCCTTGGAAGGAGAGTAACCTGATGGATGAACGTCTTAGATTTGTTGCGAGGCTGCTTGATGGC
>CAJQNP010000167.1 GCA_905479705.1 uncultured Gammaproteobacteria bacterium | reverse complement strand
AGTTCGATCTGGATACGTGACTGCTGCTCGAAGGTGGTGGACACCATGAAAAAGATCAGCAGCAGGAATACCACGTCGATAAGCGGCGTCAGATTGACTTCCGGTTCGTCCTGGTCACCCGGCTGCAGGTTCATGCGCTACTGTCCCTCCGGTGGCATGCGCTGACCGTGCATGATCTCGACCATCACCAGGGCCTCCTCTTCCATCTTCAGCACCAGCATCCTGACGCGGCCCCGGAAGTAGCGATAGAACATCAGCGTCGGGATGGCGACAGACATACCGGCGGCCGTGGTAATCAGTGCCTCAGAGATACCACCGGCAAGTGCACCGGGGTCACCAACGCCCTGGGTGGTAATCGTTGAGAACACCTTGATCATACCGATCACCGTGCCGAGCAAGCCCAGCAGCGGTGTGATGGCAGCAATGGTGCCGAGTGAATTCAGGTAGCGTTCCAGTTTATGGACAATGTGCCGGCCGGTGTCCTCGATGCTCTCCTTCATGACGTCGCGCTTCTCATGACGGTTGGATATACCGGCGGCGAGGATGGAACCCAGCGGTGAACTGGCCTGCAGTTCCTTCATGTGCTCTTCATTCAGCTGGTGAATCTTTTCCCAGCGCCACACCTGTGAGACAAGATTCTTCGGGAGCACACGGCGCACCTGCAGTGACCAGAGCCGCTCCACGATAATCGCCAGCGAGATCACCGAACAAAGAATTATTGGCAGCATTAACCAGCCGCCTGCTTTAACCAGTTCTAGCACAACGTGACCATCCTTCGTGATGAGGTTATTTCCAAAACGATGCAAATCATACTGTATTTAACCCGGCAGCCAAACCGTGTTTCAGGGAATATTTTGCGACTGCCAGTAGCGCCTGTGCACATCCCGGAAGCGCCGGATTACCGGCTCTTCATTTCCGGATGATAGCGTGATCGTGAGCGCGCCACTGAGACCTGTTTCGTACATTTTGGCCTGCACCCCGGTATATCGCTGCACGACGGCAGCCCTGGGGAAACCATAACGGTTCCGGTAACCGCTCGGGAACAGCACGATATCTGGCGATACCGCTGATATAAAGGCTGGCGTGGATGATGTATTACTGCCGTGATGGGGGGCAACCAGTATCCGTGCACGCAGCGATTCCGCATCCCTGGCCAGCAGCTGTTGTTCGGCAGGCGCCTCGATATCGCCGGTCAGCAACAGGCCCTGCCCGCCTGCCGATACGATACGCAGGACGCAGGAGGCATCATTGCCACGCAAATATTCATCGCCGGGATGCAACATCTCGAACCTGACACCCTCCCAGACCCAGCGCTGCTCACGGTTACAACCCAGCGCCTTCCCAGTCGGCAACAGCTCCGGGACACTGCTCAACACCGTGTTCGCGGGAAATTCATCCAGCAACGAGGCCGCACCGCCAATATGGTCATTATCACCATGACTGACGACCAGCATGTCCAGCCGGCGGACGCCCGAGTGCCGCAGAAACGGCACCACCACCGCACTGCCGGTATCAAACGACTGGCTAAACCGCGGACCGGTATCGAAGACCAGCGTATGCTGCTGCGTCCGGGCCACGACCGCGAGACCCTGCCCGACATCCAGCACTGTGACCTTGACCTCGCCCCAGGCAGGCCGTTGTGGCTCGACAAGCAGCGCCGGCAACATCAACCACAGCGCCAGCCACCTGCCGGGAACGCCACGCGGCATAAACAGGATGGCAACACCCAGCAAGGCCGGAACCAGCGTCCAGCCTGCCGGGTGTGGCGGATGCCACAGCCCCTGCTCGACCTCTGCAAGGGTATGCAGTACCGGCCAGAGCAGTTCCATCAGGGTTGCAGCCAGCCGCAGCAGCCAGTCGCCAACGGTAACACTTACTGAAAAAAGCAGCGTGCCGGCCAGTGCAACCGGCACCACCAGCATGGCCACGAACGGTACCGCAATCATGTTCGCAATGGGTGCGATCACCGAGGCCTGCTGGAAAAACAGCACCAGCAAGGGAAACATGGCCAGGGCCAGAACAACATGCATGTAGATCCACTTTTCAGTAAAGCTGCGGGTGCCGTAACGCGCTGTGATGCAGTAAGCGATGCTGATGACCGCCCAGAATGACAGCCACCAGCCGGGAGACAGGATAGAAACAGGATCCAGTAGCAGTACCATGATGGCAGCCAGTGCAATGGTCCGCGCAAACGATGTATCGCGATCGACAACAATGGCCAGCATGAAGACCGTCACCATGACCACGGCTCGGCGCGCTGGAATACCAAACCCCGCCAGCAGGGCATATGCAATGGCCGCGATGATCGCCGCGACAGCCGCAACCTTGCGGGCCGGATAGCGCTCGACCAGCACGCCACAGCAAGACCACAGGAAACGGCTTATCCAGAACACCAGTCCGGCAACCAGGCTGATATGCAGGCCCGAGATGGCAATCAGGTGACTGGTCCCTGTATCCCGGAATACATCCCATTGTTGATCGCCAAGCCCGTCGCGATCCCCCACAGTCAGCGCACGAATAATCCCCCGCGCAGAACTGGCATCAGGCTGACTCTCCAGATGGGTGATCAGTCGGGAACGGAAGCGGTCTATAACCGGGACACTGGCCTCCGCGATCAGACGGTTTGCCTCATGCTCATGACGGATATACCCGGTCGCGCGAATCCCCTGCTGGTACAGCCAGCGTTCATAATCGAAACCGCCGGGATTGAGAAAACCATGGGGTCGCTTCAATCGCACCGCCAGTCGCCAACGCTCACCCTCGGCCACGGACGGTACCTTGCCATAGAGACTGAGCCGCACCTTGCCCTGAAAGACCTCCCCGCTGTCGCCCGAGTTCAGCCGGTCTACATGAAACAGAAAGCGCTGCTGTCGTTCTGAAACAGACAGGGGCCTCTCCAGCACGCGCCCCTCGACCAGCAGCGTCCTGCCCTCCAGCCCAGCTGGAAGGACGGAATGCAGTGCAGACTGCGCCTGCCAGGCTGCCCAGAAAAGGCCCAGCAGGAATACCAGCACAGTCTTGACTACAGGTCGTGCAGTCCGCCAGGATAGCAGGCAAAAGACGAGCGGTATGACGAGATACGCCCCGCCGGATGGCAGAACAGCACAGAATTGCAGGGCCAAAACCCCGCCAGCAAAGGCGGCAGCCAGACGTAACATGTTCGTCCCTGAACAGTGTTAGTGATGGTTGCGGAAAAAACCGCGACTAGATCAAACGGCCATCCTCCAGGCGCACCACCCGGTCCATGCGTTCGGCAATCACCGGGTCATGCGTTGCCACCAGTAAACTGGTCGACAGCTCGCGATTCAGATCGAGCATCAATGCCAGTATCTGCTCGGCATTACTGCGATCCAGATTACCCGTCGGCTCGTCAGCGATGATGCAGGCCGGGCGCGTTACCAGTGCACGCGCCACGGCAGCACGCTGGCGCTCGCCACCGGAGAGTTCACCCGGCTTGTGGCTCATGCGCGGTGACAGACCTACACGGCCAAGCAGTTCGACGGCACGCTCACTGGCCTCTGCGGGCGGCAAGCCTCTGATCAGTAGCGGCATGGCGACGTTTTCCAGCGCCGTAAATTCCGGCAACAGGTGGTGAAACTGGTACACAAAGCCCAGGGCCTTGTTACGCAGGCGTCCCAGCCGGACCGCTGACAATGAAGCAAGTGACTGCCCGGTAATACTGATATCACCGCTACTGGGCTCATCCAGTCCACCGAGCAGATGCAGCAAGGTACTCTTGCCACTGCCCGAGGCACCCATGATGGCGATACGTTCGCCTGCAGCCACTTCAAAATCGATTCCGCGTAAAATCTCCAGTGCAACATCACCATCGCCAAAGATCTTGCACAGCTGTTTGCAGGCCAGCACGCTATTCATAACGCAAGGCCTCCGCCGGATGGGTGCGTGCCGCCCGCCAGGCCGGGTACAGGGTCGCCAGCAGGCTCAACCCCAGCGAAACGGACGCCATCAGCCAGACGTCATCCCAGTGCAGCTCTGATGGCACATCGCTGATGTAATAAACATCTGCTGCAAGAAACTCGACGTTAAACAGGCGCTCGATTGCCGGTACGATGGTCTCGACGTTCAGCGCCAGGGCGACGCCGCCGGCAACACCCAACATGGTACCCAGCACCCCGATGACCACGCCCTGAATAATAAATATGGTCATGATTGATCCCGGTGATGCACCCAGTGTGCGCAAGATGGCTATATCAGAGCGCTTGTCCGTCACGACCATAATCAATGTCGAGACGATATTAAATGCGGCAACGGCGACAATCAGTGTAAGAATGATGAACATCACGCGCTTCTCGGTCTTGACCGCACGAAAGAAGTTGGCGTGCTGCTTCGACCAGTCTTCAACGCGGTAATCACCCAGTAGCTCCATCGACAACTGCCGCGCCAGCCGTGGTGCCTCGAAGATATCGTCCAGTTTCAGACGCAGACCGGTGACGTTGTCATCCAGCCTGAACAGCTTCGCGGCATCATTGATGTGGACCAGCGCTACACCACGGTCATACTCGTACATGCCGACTTCAAAGATCCCGGCCACCGTGAAGCGCCGCAGGCGAGGCAGGATGCCGGTCGGACCGATGGTCACCTGGGGAGACACGACAGTCACCGAATCGCCGACGCCGACACCCAGCGCCACCGCCAGTTCGCTGCCCAGGATGATGCGATACTCACCGGCAACCAGCTGCGCCAGTTCACCGCCCCGAATATGCGACACGACTTCCGAGACGCCGCCCTCCTTCTCGGGCAGCACACCCCGAATCAGCGCCCCGCTGACACGCTTGCCCTGACTGATCATGGATTCGCCACGCACATACGGCGCCATGGCAATGATGGACGGCCGCCCTTGCAGGGTCTGCGACAGACCTTCCCAGTCGGACAGCTGGCCGGAATAGGTGGTCACGGTTGCATGCGATGCCATACCCAGAATACGGTCACGCAACTCTGTCTCAAATCCGTTCATGACAGACAGCACCGTGATCAGCGCAGTCACGCCGAGGGCAATCCCCAGCATCGATGTCATGGAGATAAAGGATATGAAATGCGTGCGGCGCTTGGAATGCGTGTAGCGCAGCCCGACAAATAATTCGAGTGGACGAAACATGGCCGGCAATTAAACCATAATCACCGGCTAATTTCGCTTTTCTGGCAACAGCCCGCGCCGATCCGGGCAGACTTCACCTGCAGACCGGTAAAATGTCAGGCTGGATTGCGCTAGTTCAGCTTTCCACGGCAGTCGAGATCAGTCGACAGGTCGGCCCAGAAGTTCAGGTCATCCTCCTCCCGGTTCACCTGGTCACGCAATGGCTGCGCCAGTCCTCTCGACAACCACGCCTCGCCACTGTACAGCGCGATGACCGCCTTGTTCAGCATGGCAACGGTGGAAGAACGCCCGATAACGCCCAGTATGCCGAGTGATACAGCGGCCAGCGTTTTGTACTTGTGCTCACCCTCGACCACCATCAACGAGCGTAAAGACGGGTAGTAATCATGCAGCGAGCGGATGGCCTGGAAGCCCGCTTCCTCCATGACACGCTCATCAAGCACCAGCACATCACTTCGCCCCAGCGCTGCCCAGATGCCCGGCTCGTCCAGACCCGAGGGCTGCGCCACAATATTGAAGGTCGGGTAATCAGCCAGCAGTTCGGCACACCCCGGCAGGCCCGGTTGCTCCTCACACACCACAGTAATATTTATTTTTTTCATAACTATTTGTTTTTATAGGACGAAATCAGCTTACGCCGCAGGGGCCAGCGACACAATTGGACTTAGGTACGAAGCAAGCAACGGCACCCCTGATGAATCCCGGGCAGGCCACCTGTCGGCGCTCAAAGGACTGGCCGGGACCGGCCGATAGACAGGTGAATCACGTCCAACATCGCCTGAAGATCAATCATGACACAACCCGGTCTACGCCGCCTCTTGCGCATCGCGCACACACTGCTTGTCGCAGCTGGCATCAACCTTGGGGTTGCAGGCGGGTTGGGTGCAGACGAGTTTTCCCGATCAATGCAGACCCTGCTCAGGGTTGAACAGGACTACGGCCACTATGCCAGCCAGCGGGTAAATAACTGGTACCAGCTTATCAATGACTACCGCGATGAGCATCCACGGGACCAGCTCGAGCTGGTCAATAATTTTTTTAACCAGATGGCGTTTATCAATGATACCGACCACTGGGGCGAAGAGGACTACTGGGCAACCCCGGTACAGATGCTTGCCACCAATGGTGGCGATTGCGAGGACTTTTCAATCGCCAAATACTTCACCCTGCGTGAGATGGGTGTGCCGGAAGAGCGGATGCGCCTTACCTACGTGAAGGCACTGCAACTCGACCAGGCACACATGGTGCTGACCTACTATCCTTCGCCCGATGCCGAGCCCCTGGTGCTGGACAACCTGGATACGTCCATTTTGCCATCATCACAGCGCACCGACCTGCTACCGGTATACAGCTTTAACGGCAATGGTCTCTGGCTCGCAAAGCGCGAGGGCAACGACGAACGGGTCGGCCGTTCAGAACGTCTCAGTCGATGGCAGGAGGTCATTGCCAGGGTCAACGATGAACAACTGCTGATGACTCGCTAGCCTGCGCAGCCCCTCCCCCGGCCTGCTACCGCTATACACGCCGTACACGACCTGCCATGGATGCCTGAATGACGCTGTACAGACAGATTTCACTCGCCATAGTATTGCTGCTGTTCGCCGGCTTCCTCGGTACGGTCATTATCAGCACCGACAACCTGCGCTCACTGCTGCTCAAACAGCAGGCTTCACATGCCCGGGACACGGCAACATCACTCGGCTTGTCGCTCTCTGCGCCACTGTCTTCGCGGGACATGGCCATTGTCTCGGCAATGGTCGATGCCGTGTTTGACAGGGGCTATTACCGGACGATCGATATCACCACACTCGAGGGTACCCCCCTGCTGTCCCGCACCGGCAACCCGGACGATTCGAATGTCCCGGCATGGTTTATCAAGCTGGTCGATTTTGAGTCGCCGGTCGGCGAGGCACTGATCATGTCGGGCTGGCAACAGGCCGGCAGGGTACAGATCACCAGCAACCCCGGTTACGCCTACAGGGAACTCTGGGCGAACACGCTAGAAACCTTTCAATTATTTTTGGTACTCGCGGCAGTCATCATCGCCACGGCCCTGCTCGCCGTGACGTTGCTGCTGCGCCCCCTGCGCCGCATAGAGGACCAGGCCGACGCCATTTGTAATGCCTCCTATGTACTGCAACGGAACATCCCGCACACGCGGGAATTACGTCGGGTTGTGACGGCAATGAATCGCATGTCGGAGAAAATAGGCACCATCTTCGCGGAACAGTCGGCATTGACAAACAGCCTGCGCGAACAGGCGTACAAGGATCCGGTGACCGGGCTTGGCAACCGGCGTTATTTCGACCGACAGCTCGGCACGCTGCTCGAGTCCAGTGAAGAAACCTCCATGGGGTCATTGCTGCTGCTTGAACTGCGCGGACTTGCAGACATCAACGAAATGGCCGGATTTGCAGCGGGTGACAAGCTGTTGCTGCGCACTGCAGCCCTGATCAGCCAGGGCATACACAACCTTGAAAACTGCTTCACAGCACGAATTTCCGGTGCATGCTTTGGCATTGTTGCGGTCGGCCTCGATAGCGGTGCTGCCGAGGCACTGGCGCAACAACTCTGCGATGATCTGCAACAATTGCATGTCGACGTACCAACCAGTCACGAGCACATCGCTAATATCGGTATAGCCCAGTGGCGACAGCGGGACACGGCGCACAACCTGCTGGCCTCGGCAGATTCTGCACTACGAACCGCCAGCACCGGCAACAGGAACCACTGGGTGCGATACATGCCTGCCGAATTACCCGGAATACCTGTTCCCGGCAGTCGGGAACTGCGTGACATTGTGCGGCACGCCATCGAGACCGGGAGCTTCCAGCTGTGTACTCAGCCCGTTATTAATCTCGCTGCAAACTCGCGCATACTGCCACACCAGGAGGTATTGCTGAGAATCCCCGACGCATCAGGAAACCCCATGACGGCCAGCATGTTCATGCCTGTCGCAGAGCGGCTGGGGCTTGCGACAGAAATTGATCAACTTGCCATCGGCAAGCTTCTGAACCACATGCAAACAGGAAGCAACCAGGACGTTCTGTATGCCATCAACCTGTCATCCTGTTCGGTACACAACCCCGTCTTCATTCAATGGCTCTGCAGCACACTGCAGGCAGCGCCTGCGTGTGCCGCCCGCCTGCTCATTGAGTTCCCTGAATTTGCCGCACAGATCAACACCCAGGACACGCGCAATCTGGTAGAGCGGCTGGGTTCGCTTGGTTGCCAGTGCGGCCTTGACCACTTTGGCAGGGGCTTTTACTCCTTCGGCTACGTGCGCAACATGAGACTGTACTACCTGGAGATCGATAGCAGTTACACACGTCATATCGACCGGGAGGAAGATCAGCAGTTTCTGCTTCGAGCGCTCACCAACACGGCACACAGCGTCGATATCGCTGTCATCGCACAATCCGTGGAGACGCCGGAGGAACGCACCCGGCTCGAGTCCATGCATCTCGATGGCATCCAGGGTTTTCTCACCGGAAAACCCCGCCCCATAACGGCCGACCAGCAGAATTCCCGGCTCACTCCCCGCTCCGGGTGCGGCTAAACCCCTGCGCCCGGGTGCCGATAGCAGTCAGGTACATACGATTCAGGGATTTGAA
>CAJQNP010000166.1 GCA_905479705.1 uncultured Gammaproteobacteria bacterium | reverse complement strand
CGTAGCATGACCTGCTCGATATCGCGCTGCATAACCAGATACAGTTTCTGCAACTCACCCAGCTCATTGGCAAATTCCTCGGTCATCGACTGCTGCGTCAAGACGGTTTGCAGCCCGCCGTAGGAGAGTGTCGCCAGCAGGCCGAATATGGCCAGCGCGACCAGCAATTCCAGCAGCGTGAAACCCGCGTACTGACAGACAGAATAACTGCGCCGGCTCATTACGGCTGCACCAGGAAACCGCTCAGAATAGACACGGGCGATTCGTCATCTTCACTGTCAATCGGGTACACCTCGACATCCAGTCGCCGCAATTCCTGCTCTTCGGTTTGCGAGACCACTGCCAGCCAGCGCCATTCACGATTACCCATTTCGCTGCTGCCCTTGAGCTCGCCGACCTTGGGCCACTCCTTGCGCACCTGGTGTTCAATCAGGACATTGCGCGCCACCCACATGGCGAGTGTCCGGTCACGCAGGTAGGACTGGTTGTTGGTGTAGTCGGCGACCGCCTTGATGGCCGCAGACATCGACAGCGCCAGCACCGCGAGTGCAATCAATACTTCCAGCAAGGTGAAACCCGGGCTGTGACGCCTGCTCACAGGGTCTCCTCGAGTTCCCAGCTGAGCGTTCCCAGCAAGGACGCGGTCAGGTGGTAGCGTATTCGGCTCTGGCGCGACATGAACGTCACGGTGAACGGCGTCATTTCACCGCTGGAGAGGATGAACACCTGCGGCTGCAGCTCTTCCTCCTCGTCAAGGCCATCCTCCTCAAGCGCCTCGAGGTCGACGTCTGCGGCCGTCAGAATCGGTGGCTCACCCTCGACCTCGAGACGCAGGTCGACCCCCTCTGGCAGTGCATAGGATTTGAGCAGGTCGTCGTCGCTGGTTAGACGCCACTGCTGCTCATCGTCGAGTATCAGGAAGCTGTAACCGTCCTCGGTGAACAACACCGCGAGCTCATCGCCGCGCAACACCGCCTCATCGCTGGCGAGCCCCAGCAGGGTCATCATGCGATGCGTTTCCTGCTCCATCAGCTCGGCGTAATCATCTCCCCGGAGGGACAACACCGCGAATGAAAAGATGATCCCGATCAAGACCAGGACCACCATCAATTCCAGCAGGGTAAAACCAGCAGATCGCCTGGCAGCTGACACAGGCACGCAACCCATGGTGATTTATTGCAGTTCCCAGTTACCGATATCGTCGTCGCTCGGTTGCTGGTCCGGCCCGGTCGAGAAGATATCGATGGTACCGTTCTCACCGGGACTCAGGTAGAGATAGGGCTGCTGCCACGGGTCCAGCGGCAGGCGATCCACGTAGCCCCCTTCTTTCCAGTTAGCCGGCTCCGGTGACGAGGGCCTGTCGATCAACGATTCAAGCCCCTGGTCGGTGGTCGGATAAACGTAATTATCCAGTTTGTAGAGATTCAGGGCGGCTTCCAGGGCGCGTATATCCTGGCGCGCCTTGGTCTTGCGCGCCTGGTCGGGACGGTCCATGACCTTGGGGACCAGAATGGCGGCAAGAATGCCGAGAATCACCACCACGACCATGACTTCAATCAGGGTAAAGCCCTGCTGTTTATGTTGCATTTTGTTCATCACATGTAACCTTGCTTGATAGAGTAACGAAGCCCGGCACGCTGACCGGGAGAATGCCGTGCATTCTAATGGTTTTAGGACTCGGGAAACAGGCGCAGGTTCACCAATACAAGGCCTCACTCCCTGAACAGGGGGTGTGGATTTCACATGTAGGGCCGAATTCATTCGGCCATCAGCTTCAACCTGGATATCGCTGCGATAAAACACCGCTGGCCGAATGAATTCGGCCCTACAATTCTGGTATCGGGGCGTAATCGCTGGCGGTATTCGCCCTGACCTGCCTATGGACCGCTCATCGGCAGCTGGTTGCGGACCCGCAGGGCATACAGGTGCCTTTCAGCATCGACCAGGTGCTGGCCCCAGTGCAAGCGGTAGCTCGATTGCCAGGCCTGGGCCGCACGTTGTGGCCAGGCCTCGTCCATCAAGGCGAGCCCATGTTGCAGGTCGAAGTAGATATCGGTCAGGTCATCGGCAAGGCTGCCGGACATGTGCATCTCTTCAGGCAAGGCATCAAATTCCAGCCAGTAGCTGTCCTGTTCACCCAGCTGTTGCCGCAGACGACTGTAGAGCTCGAAGCGTTCATCCAGATCGACGGCCGCGACCTGCATGTCTCCGGTGTCATAGGCATTCAGCAGGGTCACGGCTGAATGCAGCTGTGGCATCAGGTTGTAGAGTGATTCTAACCACGCGTCAGGATTCCTGACCGGTGCGTCAATCAGCTTGCAGTAGCGTTCTGCGACGCCAACCATTTCGGATAGGGTTTCTGTCAGCGATGTCATTGAATATAGTTATATAACAGTAAATTACAGTCTTAACGATCACTGTAGCAACGTCTCTAGATAAGAGTGTAGTCAATCTTGCAGAGATTGCAGATCAGACTTCCACCATCTCGAAATCTTCCTTGGCGGCCCCGCATTCCGGGCACACCCAGTTATCCGGAATGTCGGCCCAGCGCGTCCCCGGGGCAAAGCCCTCTTCCGGCAGGCCTTCGGCCTCGTTGTAGACAAACCCGCAGACCACACACATGTATTCCTTGAAATCACTCATAATCGAATTCCTGTTTTGGTATTTCTGAATCAACTGACGGGGAAGGGTAAAGAGTCCAGCCGTGAAAGTGAAGGTAATCTAAAGATAAAACCCGTAGCCACGGAATCCACTGAATAACACGGAAATCAAAATCCATTCAAAGTTATAAAATGGCTCTGACAGAGACACGCTACACGCTAAGGAATCCATGGAAAAACACAGAGATATTCATTGAAAGGCTTTTATTTTTCCGTGTTCTTCCGTGGCAATAGATTTTTTCCAATATTTAGCCCCCCTCTCCTTTAACCTTCCTCACTACCCCATTATCATCTGCCGCATGAGCAAACCACCCATTGTAATGTGCTTCTCGGGCCATGACCCCGCTGGCGGCGCCGGCCTGCAGGCAGATATCGAAAC
>CAJQNP010000165.1 GCA_905479705.1 uncultured Gammaproteobacteria bacterium | reverse complement strand
CCTCCGCATAGTAAAATACCGGCGCATCGATGATCTCGGTGGTGATGCTCTCGTAGCCACAGGCCTGCAGACGCGCCTGGAAATTATCGCGTGATGCCAGCGCACGCGAACGCTGCAGCTCATCGTAGACATAAATACCCGAACGATATTGCGTGCCGACATCATTGCCCTGGCGCATCCCCTGGGTCGGGTCATGCGCCTCCCAGAATACCTTCAACAGTGCGTCATAGCTGGTCGTCTGCGGATCAAAGACCACCAGCACGACTTCATTGTGACCGGTCATGCCGGAACAGACTTCCTTGTAGTCAGGGTTCGGCGTATAGCCGCCGGCATAACCGACCGCGGTACTGTATATACCCGGGGCCTCCCAGAACTTGCGCTCGGCACCCCAGAAACAGCCCATGCCAAACATGGCCTGCTGCAGCCCATCGGGAAACGGCGCCTGCAGGCGGTTGCCGTTGACAAAGTGCTTCTCCGGCACCGGCATCACCTCATCCCTGCCCGGCAGCGCCTCTTGTGAAGATGGCATGTCTGTCTTTCTGAACATGGTTAACGTCCCTCAATCCGTTTCATTACAAGGCTGCAATGAGCCACTGAGTGTAAAGCACCTGCAAGGGTATAACCGAGACGCGGGACTGCTTGCAACCCGCCCAGGCACGCGGAAATTAATTCGCCGCAAGGGGTGCGGCGGGACGCAGATCCAGGAAAAGTGCAGCGCAGGAACTGGCGGAAACAACAAACAGGGACGGACAACACAGTCCGTCCCTGCACCACCTGCCGCCGGTTACTGGTCTGCAACCAGGCTCTTGCCCGGGGTTGCCGGCAGGCGCGGCATGGTGATCTCCGGGTATTCACCGGTCAGCGCAGCGAGGAAGGCCACGATGTCATCGACATCGCCGTCGGCCAGGTCACGATTCAACTGGGTCTTCGCCATGATGCGCACGGCCTCGTGCAGATCGTTCACAGAACCGTTGTGGAAATACGGCGCGGTGTCCGTGATGTTGCGCAGGGTCGTCACACGAAACATGTTTGTATCCGCGTCCTTGCCGGTCACCTCGGCACGACCCTTGTCCTGGTCGAGCCGGTGCCTGGCGACGTAGTCGCTGTCAGCAAAGGTCGGGAACTTCGCATAGAAGCCCTCACCTGCCTTCATTGCGGGGCCGTTAAAGGCCGCGCCGGAATGGCAGGCTACACACCCGGTCGACTCAAAGGTGTTCATGCCGCGAACCTGCTGTTCTGTCATGGCCTGCTTGTCACCCTTTACGTACCTGTCATAGGCGCTGTTCGGCGTAATCAGGGTACGCTCAAAGGCAGCGACGGCCTTTGCAGCATTATCAACCGTCATGGAATCCGGTCCAAATGCCTCTTCGAAGTACGGCTTGTATCCCGGTATCGCGATGACGCGCGCCATGGCCTCGTCCACATCGCTCATGCCCATCTCGACGGGGTTCGCAACCGGCCCCTTGGCCTGGTCTTCCAGCGAGGCGGCGCGGCCGTCCCAGAACTGCACGGAATGAAACGCCGAGTTCCAGACCGTCGGCGCATTGCGGCCACCGGTCTTGCCGTGTACACCCATGGAGACAGAGCGGCTGTCGTCACCGCCCTCCATGACGTTGTGGCAGGAGTTGCAGGACACGGTGCCCGTGGACGAGAAGCGCGGGTCCATGTAGAGCATCTTGCCCAGCTCGACCCTGGCCGGCGTGGTCGGGTTATCGGCCGGTGCGGGCGCGTTATCGGGCAGGGCCTGCCAGTCGGCTGCACTGGCCGTTCCGGTCACTGCCATGGCTAGAATCAGGGTGTGCAAGATCTTCATGGTGTCCTCGCTGGGTTAGTTAAGGTTTTGAAAAGTATAATCATTAGTTTATTTAGTACAAATTGATTGTTGGTATAGCTTCTATAGTATTTAGCTATCTATGATTCCGGAACGGGATTGTACGGCTTGAGACCTGCACGTACCATGAGCCGCCCTCAACCCGAACCTGCGCCGCCCAAGCGGCAGGATGAAACAACCGTGACCATGGAAACAGCCAGCAACGCCCCGGACGCCGTGATGCTGATGGGCACTACCTGCCCGTATTGCCCCGCTGTACTCAAGGCCCTGCAGTCACTGCTTGACTCAGGTCATATAGACACGCTGGAGACCTACAACATCGAGGAGCATCCCGACATTGCGCGCAAGTATGGCGTGCGCTCCGTCCCGTGGGTGCGCATTGGCGAGTTTGAACTGGAAGGTCTGCGCTCGGAGAAGGAATTGCGCGAATGGGCGGAAAAGGCCGCCGGCGGCAGTGGCCTGTCCGACTGGCTGCAGGAACAGCTGGGCAGCGGCAGGATTGATGCAACACGTGAACGTATTCAGTCTGACGCCAATGGCATGTCCGCCCTGCTGGACCTGTTCGAGCATCCCGATACCGAGCTGAACATTCGCATCGGTATCAGTGCGATTATGGAAGAACTCGAAGGCAGTGAATTGTTAAAGGCAAACATCGGGACACTGGGTAAACTGACACAACACGAGGAGGCACGCGTTCGTGGCGATGCCTGTCACTACCTGTCACTCAGTCATGATCCGTCGGCGCGCAACTGGATTGAACCGCTGCTTGATGATCCGGACAGCGACGTCAGGGAAGTCGCGCAGGACAGCCTGGCAATTCTGGCTGATCAATAGACAGGGTCCGGTTTAGCAGGGCTGAATTCACTCGGCCAACAGCATTCTGTTACACCTGTTTTGGCCGAATGAATTCGGCCCTACACTGGTAACCCCCGGTAGCGAATAACTGCTGCGTGCAGATTTCAGTTTTGGCCGGGTGAATTCGGCCCTGCACTGGTAACCCCCGGTATCGAATAACAGCTGTGTGCAGAATTCCAGTTTTGGCCGAATGAATTCGGCACTGCACTGGTAACCCCCGGTAATGAATAACAGCTGCATGCAGAATTCCAGTTTTGGCCGAATAAATTCGGCCCTGCCATTAATCCCGGGGATAAGATAAACAAATGTCTGCCGATTGAATCTGGCTCCATGACAAACATGTCGAGCGTAGGGTCGAATTCATTCGACCGGCATACCCGACGTTGATCCTGATTTCCTTGTCACCTTCCATCTGGCTGATGGCGTCTTCAAGATCGACCTGGTCTGCATTCACAGGACTTTGATCCAGTAA
>CAJQNP010000164.1 GCA_905479705.1 uncultured Gammaproteobacteria bacterium | reverse complement strand
GACCTGCAGGAGTTCCTCAACGAACTCGGGCTGGGGCTGCGCGGCGGGCGCAAGCCGAAGGCGCAGGACTACGCGGCCGTCCTGAAGATGGCGCAGGGACGCCCCGACGAGCACCTGATCAACACGGTGCTGCTGCGTTCCATGCCGCGAGCAGAGTACAGCCCGGACAATATCGGGCACTTCGGACTGGCGCACGAGAACTATGCGCACTTTACCTCGCCGATCCGGCGTTATCCCGACCTGCTGGTGCATCGCGCCATTCGCCACATACTGGCCGGCAAGAAACCCGCGACTTTTGCCTATAACGTCGACCACATGCAGACCTTCGGCGAGCACTGCTCGACTACCGAGCGGCGTGCCGACGAGGCCACCCGTGATGCCGTTGACTGGCTCAAGTGCGAGTTCATGCTCGACAAGGTGGGCGAGACCTATTCCGGGATCATTACCTCAACCACCTCGTTTGGAATCTTTGTCGAGCTGCAGGATATCTACGTCGAGGGGCTGGTGCATGTCACGGCGCTGGGGAATGACTATTATCATTATGACCCGACGCGTCACTGGCTGATCGGCGAGCGTAGCAACCGGATTTTCCGTCTTGGCGATCCTGTTGACGTCAAGGTGGTGCATGTCAACCTGGATGACCGCAAGATTGATTTTGAGCTTAACGAGAAACCCGGTCACAAGGCACCGACCGGGAAGGCGCGTAAAGACAAGACTAAAGGCAAGGGCAAGGGAAAAACCGGGCGCAACAGCGAGGCCAGTTCCGCGGACAAGAAGAAGGACAAGGGGTCACGCGGCAGCCGTCGCAAGACCGGCAGCAAGGGCAAGGATGCGAGCAAGTCCAAGTCCAAATCCAAGGCGAAGACAGAGACACGGCGTACCCGCTCGCCACGGAGGAAATCACGGTGAAGTCAGCCGCTGTTGCGGCCGCGTTACTGATGTCCCTGACGCTTGTGCAGGGCTGTGGCACGGTCGGACATCCCGCGGCAGGCAGCGCCCCCGGGACCCCGAGCGCGATCACGCTCAGCACGCTCGATGACGGTTCAACACGGATCGTGGTCTCCACGGATGCCGCGTTCGACTATGGCAACGTCATACTGCGCCCCGCGGTTGCCGCTGACCTGGTGCGCGTTGCAAAACCGCATCTGCAGGAAAGGGTAACGGTTTCGGGCTACACCGATAATGTCGGTGCCGCCGCGTATAACCTCACGCTGTCGCGCGAGCGTGCGCAGTCCATTGCCAGCACGCTGATCCTCCATGGCGCCAGTGCCGCGCGACTGACCGTTGCCGGCTACGGTGAAGACAGCCCGCGCGCCTCCAATGAAACCGAGGCCGGTCGCGCGTTGAACCGGCGTGTCGAACTGTTGTTCGATTCCCTTAACTAACAGGGCACGCCACGGGCGATGGATACGGCAGAGCAGGTCTATGGTCACCACGCGGTTGCGGCATTGCTGGCGCAGCGGCCGGAGGCGGTAAAGAAGCTGCTGGTCGCGAAGGGTGCGAACAAGTCACAGCTCGATGCGCTGGTCGCAAGCAGCGAGGCCGCCGGTGTTGCCGTCCAGCAGGTGCCGCGTCGCGAACTGGATGCGCTGGCACCGGATGCGCGCCACCAGGGCGTCATCGCGGTCATCCGTGCCGATGCCTGGTTGCGTAACGAAAAGACACTGCAGGACTTTGTCGAGTCGCTGGATGAGCCGGCACTGCTGCTGGTGCTCGACGGCGTGCAGGACCCGCACAATCTCGGTGCCTGCCTGCGCAGTGCCGATGCCGCGGGGGCGCATGCCCTGATCATGCCGCGTGATCGCGCGGCCGGGATTACCCCGGTGGTGCACAAGGTGGCCAGCGGGGCAGTGCAGTCGGTACCGATCTTTGCGGTCACCAACCTGGCGCGCAGCCTGCGGGTGTTGCGCGATGCCGGTGTCTGGCTGTTTGGTGCCAGCGATGACGCCGACGCGGGCCTCTACGACAGCGACCTGACCGGGCCGGTCGCACTGCTGCTGGGTGCCGAGGGCAGTGGCCTGCGCCGTCTCACCCGGGAACACTGCGATCACCTCATCGCCATTCCCATGGCCGGGCAGGTGGAAAGCCTCAACGTGTCCGTGGCCGCGGGGGTGTTGCTGTACGAGGCGCGCCGTCAGCGCTTGCATGGGAAGAGCAAATAACTAATAGAAACAAGCAGATGCGTAATATGTGTAATGCATTCCATATCCAGCTTCAAACCCGTTCGCGCCTGCAAGGCGCTCCTACTCATTTGCCGACTCCTGTAGAAGCGTATCGCAGGCGCGACCGGGTCACCTTGTCGCGGATTGCGATCCGCTCCTGCAAATCAATGGTTTCCCGCGGCGTTACCAATTGCGTAGGAGCGCCTTGCAGGCGCGAACCGGACTCGCACGACACCCGACAAATCCCCCGCACGGCCATGATTGCATCCAAATCCGCCCTCACGTAGAATGCGCGCTCTTCTAAAACGCTGTTTACCAGCTAAATAATTAACTCCTTGCCTGTTACACGTGTAGCCGGCTACAAATCCACAAGGGGTCTTGTAATGAGACATTATGAAATAGTGTTTCTGGTCCACCCTGACCAGAGCGAGCAGGTGCCTGCCATGATTGAACGCTATCGCGGCACCATCGAGGGTGACAGCGGTGCCATTCACCGACTGGAAGACTGGGGTCGTCGCCAGCTTGCCTACCCGATTCAGAAACTTCACAAGGCGCACTACGTGCTGATGAACATCGAGTGCACGACTGCTGCGCTTGAAGAGCTCAACAGTGCCTTCCGCTTCAACGATGCGGTAATCCGCAGCATGGTGATCAACCGCAAGGAGGCCGAGACCGAGCCGTCATTGCTGGCAAAGCGTCCGGAAGAGCGCCAGGAACGTGAAGCCCCTGCCGCTGCCAGGAAGCCGGCCGCTGCCACCACCGAGAGTGCACCGGCCGCTGCCGCGACCGAGAGTGCGCCGGCCGCTGATGTTGTTGAGGCAACGGATGACGACGCAGCTGCCGCTGACGCCGAATAATCCGACAGACTGAATTCAAGAGAGGATATACCATGGCTCGTTACTACCGACGTCGCAAGTTTTGCCGTTTCACGGCAGAAGGCACCAAGGAAATCGATTACAAGGATCTTGCCGTACTCAAACAGTACGTCTCTGAAACCGGCAAGATTGTGCCCAGTCGTATCACCGGTACCAAGGCCAGGTACCAGCGCCAGCTGTCTACAGCGATCAAGCGTGCGCGCTACCTGTCCTTGCTGCCTTACTGTGATGCGCACTAGTCCGGCACGATACCAGTAAGTAAAACAGGCAACCGGTTTTCATTCGCATGAAAGCACTGGTCGCCTTTATTGTCAGCGGACGCTGGCAAGCGGCATTGATAGCAGCGTGTTGCGGTGTGCTGTCGCTGTTAGTGCCCTGGCTTGGCGGTGTACTGAATTACCTGGCCGCCGCAGTTGTAGGGCTGGTGACCTTGCATGTCGGCATGCTGCCCGGTCTGCAGGTGCTGCTCATCGCAACGGCCGTGACAGTGCTGTTCTACCAGCTCGTTGGGGTGCAGGCGGCGATTGGCCTGGTCATGGTGCTGATGCTGTGGCTGCCCTGCTGGATAACCAGTGCGGTACTCAGGCAGTCGCGCGATTTCGGACAGGCACTGCGCGCAGCAACATTGTTTGGTGTCATCCTGTTGCTGGCGGTGTTTGTGATGTTTGGCGACCCGGCAGCGTGGTGGCTGGGGCAACTGCAGACCATCGCCCTTCACCTGGAAGAGATGGGTGTGGTTGACTCGTCTCTGGGCGATCCGGAGTTGCAGCAACAAATTGCACCACTGCTTACCGGCGTGGTACTGGCCTCGCTGGTGATCGGGGTGATGGCCAGCCTGCTGCTGGCGCGCTGGTCGCAGTCGGTGCTGGTGCACCCGGGTGGATTCCGGGAGGAATTTTACCGGTTGCGGATGGGTTATGTGAGCGGCCTGGTGACACTGGCGGTCATGCTGATGGCGCGACTGACGCAGGGCACGTTCAGTGATTTCAGTGCCCAGCTGGCGATGATCATGCTGGTGCCGTACCTGCTGGTCGGACTGGCGGTGATTCACAGTCTGCTGAAGCAGAAAAGCCGCGGTAGCGGCTGGTTGATTGCAGTTTATGTGCTGCTGGCGGTCGTACCCCAGGCAACCCTGTTGCTGGCCGCCGGTGGACTGGTAGATACCTGGGTGGATTTTCGCCGGCGGCTGGGCCGCGACGGTGATTCACCCGACAACGAGACAAGAGACTGAGTGAGGGTGTAACAATGGAAGTCATATTGCTGGAAAAAATAGCCAACCTGGGCGCCATGGGTGACAAGGTCAATGTGAAGCCGGGTTACGGTCGCAATTTCCTGATCCCGCAAGGCAGGGCTGCAGCGGCAACCGCTGAAAATATTGCCGAGTACGAGGCCCGCCGCGCGGACCTTGAAAAGGCAGCGGCTGAAGCACTGGGAGCCGCCGAGGCACGCCGCGATCAACTCGCCGACAAGGTCATCACCATTGCCTCGATGGCCGGTGAAGAGGGCAAGCTGTTCGGTTCCGTGGGTACTGCAGACATTGCGCATGCACTTACCGAGGCAGGTGTCACTGTTGAACGCAACGAAGTGCGTTTGCCTGAAGGTGCCTTTCGTGCGGTGGGTGAGTACGACGTGCAGATCCAGTTGCACACCGATGTGGATGTCACCATAAAACTGCTGATTGAAGCAGAAAAGTAAAAATAACAAGCAAAGATCACCGCAAGCGGTTGTAAACACAAAACACTAAAGGCAGGCAGTCTTTGCGACTGCCTGCCGAATAATAGAGCTGACACGGGAACGCATAAAGTCAGCCAATATACAATGATGTTATTCAGCAGCGTTTGTGCTATTTATTCGCCATCACTGTTCACGGTGATGACCACCTGATTACTAACTACGAGTCTCAATGGCCGAATTACTTCGTTCTACGGATATAGTCGATTCCGGTACGGATGCACTCAAGGTGCCGCCGCACTCCCTGCAAGCCGAGCAGGCCGTGCTTGGCGGGCTCATGCTGGACAACAGCAGCTGGGATACCGTTGCCGACCGTGTCACTGAAGACGATTTCTACCGGCGTGATCATCGCCTGATCTTTCGCGCCATCGCCGAGCTCGCCGAGAAAAACAATCCCCTGGATGCCGTGACCCTGTCCGAGTGGCTGCAACACAACAGTCTGCTTGAAGAGGTCGGTGGACTGCCGGCGCTGGGTGCGCTGGCGCAAAGCACACCCAGCGCCGCGAACATCAAGGCCTATGCCGACATCGTGCGCGACAAGTCGGTGGTCCGCCAGCTGATTGCCGTGGGTAACCAGGTTGCCGGCAGTGCCTATGACGCGGAAGGCCGCGATACCCGCGAGCTGCTCAACGAGGCAGAAAAGCTGGTCTTCGATATTGCCGAGCAGGGTAACCGCGGCAAGCGTGGCTTCAAGAGTATCCGTGCCTTGCTCGCCGTGGCCGTTGACCGTATCGATATCCTGTCGCAGCAGGACAACCCGCTGACGGGTGTGTCCACCGGCTTCACCGACATTGATGAAATGACCGCGGGTCTGCAGCCGTCGGACCTGGTTATCGTCGCGGGACGCCCCTCCATGGGCAAGACCACGCTGGCGGTCAACTTCGCCGAGAATGCTGCCATCAAGAACCAGGTACCCGTCGCGATCTTCAGTATGGAGATGCCCGGCGAGTCGCTTGCCCTGCGCATGATGTCCTCGCTGGGACACATCGATCAGCACAAGATTCGTACCGGCAAGCTCGATGATGATGATTGGCCGCGCCTGACGTCGGCCGTCAGCCTGCTGGACACGGCGCCGCTGTTTATTGATGACACGCCGGCGCTCACTCCCATGGAAATGCGTGCCCGTGCGCGACGCCTGAAGCGTGAGCACGACATCGGCATGATCGTCATCGACTACCTGCAGTTGATGACTACCGGGAAGTCCAGCGAAAATCGCACCAACGAAATCTCGGAAATATCGCGCAACCTGAAGGCGCTGGCCAAGGAACTGGATGTGCCGGTGATTGCCCTGTCGCAGTTGAACCGCAGTCTTGAACAGCGTTCCGATCGGCGTCCGGTGATGTCGGATCTGCGTGAATCGGGCGCCATCGAGCAGGATGCCGACGTCATCATCTTTATCTACCGTGATGAGGTGTATAACGAGGACAGCCCGCACAAGGGGCTTGCCGAAATCATTATCGGTAAACAGCGTAACGGTCCCATCGGGACGCGCCTGCTGACCTTCCGTGGACAGTTCACCCGTTTTGAAAACTATGCCGCCGACAGCCAGTACACGGGCGGTGAGTTTGGATGACACGTCCCGCCCGGGCGCGCATTGATCTACGCGCCCTGCAACACAACTTCTCCCGGGTACAACGCGCCGCACCTGACAGCCAGGTCATGGCGATCATCAAGGCCAACGCCTACGGGCATGGCCTGGTGCGGGTTGCGCAGGCCCTGCCGCAGGCGGCCGCCTTTGGCGTCGCCTGTATCGACGAGGCGATCTCGCTGCGCGAGGCCGGCTTTGACCGGCGCATCGTGCTGCTCGAGGGGCTGTTCGGCCCGGATGATCTCAACCTGATCTGCGGCTACCGGCTGGACGTGGTGGTGCACCATGACAGCCAGCTGGACTGGCTGGCAAAGGCGCGGTTGCTCACGTCGCTGGATGTCTGGCTGAAACTGGATACCGGCATGCACCGGCTCGGCTTTGAGCCGGGGCGTGTTAACGAGATCGCTGCACGCCTGGTTGCTATTCCGCAAGTCAATGCCGTGCGCTGCATGACCCACTTTTCCTGCGCCGATGATCTTGACAACACCGACACCCACGAGCAGATAGAGCTGTTCAACGGCGCGGTTGCCGGGGTGGACGGGGAGCGGTCGCTGGCCAACTCCGCCGGCCTGCTGGGTTGGCCAGCGGCACGTGCCGACTGGGTGCGCCCCGGCATCATGCTGTATGGCAGTTCACCGCTGGCGGGTCGTACGGCTGAATCGCTCGAGTTGCAACCGGTCATGACGCTCACTACCCGCCTGATTGCGGTGAACATGCGCAAGCAGGGCGATGTCATCGGCTACGGTGGTGATTACCGCTGTCAACAAGACATGCCGATGGGGGTCGCTGCGCTTGGCTATGGCGACGGTTATCCGCGTCACGCATCGAGTGGTACCCCGGTCCTGGTAAACGGGCAAAGGGCGATGATCGCCGGCCGTGTCTCCATGGACATGATCTGTATCGACTTGCGTGCCTGTCCCGATGCGCAGGTCGGTGCTGAAGTGACCCTGTGGGGTGACGGACTGCCGGTTGATGAGGTGGCGGCAGCAGCCGGCACTATCGCCTACGAGCTGCTGTGTGGTGTCGGCTCTCGCGTGCAGTTCGATTACTCCGCCTGACCAATTCACCCGGCAGTTTTCTTGACAATACCCCGCCGCGGACTAGTCTTGCGTTAGCGCAATGCGGTCTGTCACTGCGATTTCATTAATGAAATTTATTTGATTTTTCTGATTGCGCACAAGGGTGTCGGTATGCGCCGTTGAATAATCAGTTTTGTTTATCAGCAGACGGTTCGGTGGTGGCGTACTGGTACAACACGACGACAGGTTATACGTAGCAGTACGGAGGTGTCGTTATGGGAGCAGTGGCCTATGACCTGCAGCCGCAGGACGAAAAGCATATCGAGATCGTTATCCACGTTGATGAAAGCCTGGGAGAGCACGAACGTAAAGACCTGGTTGATGCCCTGGAAGGAACGGCCGGTATACAAACGGCCGAGTTCTGCCCGTTGAGGTATCACCTGATGCTGGTTCAGTACGAACGGGACCGTCTGAGTTCACAGGACGTGCTGGCCCGGGTCGTTTCGGAAAACATACACGCCGAGTTGATCGGACCCATGTGACGCAATAATTCACTGGACTGCTCATACCCCCGTGAATGTTGCGGGGGGATTTTTTTGTTTGTTCTCCGTGCAGGTATGTGAACCCCCGTTCTCTGTCTGCAGTGAACGGTCGCGGATTGCGATCCGCTCCTACAGACATCGCGGGTGCCGAGCCTGAATCGGGCCGTAGGAGCGGATTGCAATCCGCGACCACCCCTGTCACTACCGGCGTAGGCGTCCATGCAGGCGCGAATGCGCTTCCAGGTGCTGCGTATAATTGATTGGATTCCTCGTGCCCGGTGAATGTTGCGGGGGGGGCTTATCAAGGGTGGTGGGCATTCGCGGCTACAAGCCGCTCCTGCAGGTTAACCAGCCACCTGCGTGGCGACTGGCGTAGCAGTGCCTTGCAGGCGCGAACCTGCACTGTCGATGAACACTGCGCATCTATACAAACACTCTCCCGACCGGTAGCCTTGTCCACCACCATGGCCAAGTCGAAGACACTCTACAGCTGCAGCGCCTGCGGGTCGCAATCGTCGCAATGGGCGGGGCAGTGCAGCGACTGCGGTGGCTGGAACACCCTGTCCGAGGTTGTCATCATGAGTAAACAGACCTCGGCGCGCTTTGCCGGTTACAGCGGTGACACCGCGGTCTCGGTCCAGCGCCTCTCTGCGGTGAAAACCGACCAGCAGGTGCGCGCCTCGGTCGGCATGGAAGAACTGGACCGCGTACTGGGCGGCGGGCTGGTCGCCGGTTCCGTGGTCCTGATCGGCGGCGATCCCGGCATCGGCAAGTCAACGTTATTGCTGCAGGTCCTGTCGACGCTCTCTGACAAGCTTGATTCGCTCTACGTCACGGGCGAGGAGTCGCCGCAACAGATCTCGCTGCGTGCGAACCGCCTCGGGATTCACGGTGACGACATCCGCCTGTTCTCCGAGACCTCTGTGGAACGCATTATCGCCACGGCCGACAAGGAACGTCCGCAGGTCATGGTGCTCGATTCTATCCAGACACTCTACACCGAGACCCTGCAGTCCGCGCCGGGTTCCGTGGCGCAGGTGCGCGAGAGCGCCGCGCAACTGGTGCGTTTCGCAAAGCAGTCCGGCATCGCCATGTTCCTCGTTGGTCACGTCACCAAGGAAGGCCAGCTTGCCGGGCCGCGTGTGCTCGAACACATGGTCGACACGGTGCTGTACTTCGAGGGCGATCCGGGTGATCGCTACCGTATCCTGCGCGCCATCAAGAACCGTTTTGGTGCCGTCAACGAGCTCGGCGTGTTCGCCATGACGGAATCCGGCCTGAAGGAGGTCAGCAATCCCTCGGCGATCTTTCTGTCGCGGCATGAACAGGCCGTCCCGGGCAGCGTCGTGATGGTGACCTGGGAAGGCACGCGCCCGATGCTGGTCGAGGTGCAGGCGCTGGTCGATCAAAGCCAGCTGGGGAATCCGCGCCGTGTCACGCTCGGGCTGGAGCAGAATCGCCTGTCCATGTTGCTCGCCGTACTGCACCGCCACGGTGGCCTGACACTCGGCGACCAGGACGTGTTCGTCAACGTGGTCGGTGGCGTGCGCGTGAGCGAGACCGCTGCCGACCTGGCCGTGCTGCTTGCCGTCATGTCGAGTTTTCGCAACCGGCCGCTGCCGGCCGACCTGATCGTCTTTGGCGAGGTGGGGCTGTCGGGTGAGTTGCGCCCGGTGCCCAATGGCCAGGAACGCATCAGTGAAGCGGCCAAGCACGGTTTTCACAGGGCAATCATTCCGGCGGCGAACCGGCCCAAGCGTGCCGTCAAGGGGCTGGATGTCACCGCGGTGAATCGTTTGTCGGAAGTGCTGGATACCGTTGCCGAACATTTCTAGAAACGTCGGATAAACCCTCAACCAGGCTAGCGCGCATGGCGTATGATCGCAGAAGATTCTTGCAGCTTGCCGGGCTTGGCCTGGGTGCGGCAACAGTCCCCAGCCTGCTGGGCGGCTGTGCCACGCGCTCGACCACAAGGGAAAGTCCCGAGTTCTGGAAGGTCGGCAACTTTCTGCCGGTCGACGGGGAAACTGCCGCCACAAACCTCAAGGTCGAGGGCGCGATTCCGCCGGAGTTGAACGGCCTGTACGTGCGCAACGGTCCAAACGCCTGGCAGGGCAGTACCGAGCACTTCTTTCTTGGCGACGGCATGCTGCACGGCGTGCACCTCGAGCAGGGGCAGGCACAGTGGTACCGCGCCCGCTATGTACAAACCCCCATCCTCTACAAGAATCCTTTCATGCTGCTGGGCCCGCTGATGCCCGAGCACAACATGAGCAATGTCTCGCTGATACAGCACGGCGGGCGTTTGCTGTCACTGGGCGAGGCCGGCTGGCCGTTCGAGATTGACCCTGATGACCTGTCGACACGCCAGGTGTTTGATTTCGGCGGCAAGCTGAACACGGCCATGACGGCTCACCCGAAGATCGATCCGCACACCGGGATGATGCATTTCTTCGGCTACAACGTCTTCAGGCCCTACCTGACCTATCACCAGGCCGATGCCACGGGTGAACTGGTGAAGTCCCTGCCGCTGGAGACCGATGGTCCGGCGATGATGCACGACTTCGCCATGACCGAGCACCATGTGATCTTCATGGAACTGCCCGTGGTGTTCTCCATGAGCAAGGCACTCACCCTGGACCCGTTTCCGTTTGTGTGGGACGCGGATGCCGTGTGCCGCATGGGCGTGCTGCCCAAGGACGGTGTTGCAGCCGACATGCAATGGTTCGATATCCCGACCTGTTTCATCTTTCACACCATGAATGCCTACGAGACGGGCGACAGTGTGATCGTGGATGCCGCCCGTTACGATGCCCTGTGGGTCAATGGCTCGGACGACTTCAATCACCCGGCCTACCTGAACCGCTATGCACTGAACCTCAAGACCGGAGCGGTCACGGTTACGCCCGTGGACGGGCAGGCCATGGAGTTTCCGCAAATCAATCGTGGACAATGGGGGCGCAACTATCGCTATGGCTATGGACTGACGATCGGGGTGAACGACGGCCAGATCAACTACGACAGCGCCACCGGTTATATCAAGTTCGACATGCACACGGGTACCAGCGAACGCCTCGACCTGGCACAGGGCCTGTCGCCTGCAGAGGCGTTCTTCGTCCCGTCACCGGCTGGCCGTGAGGAGGACGACGGCTACCTGCTGGGTTTCGTCTACGACCCGTCAACACAGAGCAGTGACCTGTGGATCATGGATGCGACAACTCTCGGCAGCGGGCCGATCGCCAAAGTGAAACTGCCGGTACGGGTACCCTTCGGATTTCACGGTGAGTGGGTGCCCCGGGAGTCAATCTAGGGACCACTGATCAAGGCCTTCAGTCATTCCCGCGAACGCGGGAATCCATAATACCTTGAACAGCTACCCCTGGATTACTCGCTGCGCTAACCCTGCGGGCTGCTCTTCGCTTATTCAATATGTTGCGCGCCCTTGTCCGGCCTTGCGCTGCGCTGCGTCTGCAATGACGCAAGGGGCTGGCCTTGTGCGTCTGCATGATGGTTGACATGAACTGGCGTCATCCCGGCGCAGGCCGGGATCCCGTACTGGACTGCATGTCTTGTACCGGACCCGGCACTGCACATGGACTTACTGCTTTTGCTCCACGTGAATGTCGACGTTTGCACCGCGGGTGAGGGTGTTTAATACCGGTGAAAATGTTGACAGTTGCTTCAGCGTATCGATGTTCTCCGGGTCGGTGTTTACCCTGAAGTTCACGCGAATGTCGGTAAAGCCCTTCGCGACGGAGTCATCCAGGCCGAGGAAGCCGCGCAGGTCGATGTCGCCTTCCAGTTCGGATTCCAGTGACTCGATGTGGATACCGCGCACCGCGGCATGGGCCACCATGCTGGTCGTCACGCAGGCAGCCAGCGCATTCAGCAGGTGCTCAACGGGATTGGCCCCGGCATCGTTGCCTGCAAGGATCGGTGGTTCATCGGCGTGCAGCTCGTAGGTCTGCTTGTGGGCGATCTCCTGGCAGGCGCCGTAGAAGCCGGAGACCGTGGTGCGGTTGTGTGCGCCGCCCAGCCAGGTGTTGCTTGCCCGGAACTTGCACTGCCCCATGGCGGGTTCCCCGGCAATGGCATTGACCGTGCCCTGCAGGGTCTCCAGGTGCACCCCGTTGACGTAGCCGTCGCTGTCCGTGTGTGTCTGTGTCGTTGCTGGTTGCTTGCTCATGATCATTCTCCTGTCGTTGGCTTGCTGGCTTGGTCGCCGTGCTGGCGACTTGAGCCCTACGATAGTCCTTGACAGGCGCCTCCATAAGATGGAATTTAGTCAAAACCGGGGCATTTGTGCCACTAACGGAGGTTTGCCATGGGTACACCCGAAAAGCCACCTGTCGAGGTGCTGATCGTCGCCGTGCCGGAGACCGCCGGGTCTGCACTGTACGGCATGTACGACGTGTTGCTCGCAGCCGGCAATATCTGGCAGACGCTGGTGCACGAGGACGAACAAACCCTGTTTCATGTGCGCATCGTTGCCAGCAGCAAAAGGCCGTTCACCTGCGGGCACGGTGTCCCCGTGCGCCCGGATTGCTCCATTCATGACAACCCGACAGCGTCCATCATCATCCTGCCCGAGATCTGGCTGGGGCCGGACGAGGCTGTCCACGGTCGCCATGCGGCACTGACGCAGTGGATTCGGCAACAGTATAAAAACGGTGTCTCGATCTACTCGGCCTGTTCCGGTGCGATCATGCTGGCGGAAACGGGCCTGCTGGATGGCTGCGAGGCCACCTCGCACTGGGGCTACCAGGACCTGTTCCGCACGCGTTACCCGGCCGTGCGTTTTCGGCCGGAACCCAACCTGGTGTTTGCCGACGTGGAAGGGCGCATCGTCACGGCCGGTGGCACCACCTCCTGGCATGACCTGGCCGTGCACATCATCTCGCGCTACGCCAGCCCGGGCGAGGCGCTGCGTATCGCCAAGGTGTACCTGCTGAAGTGGCATGGGGAAGGGCAGTTGCCCTACGCGGCACTGCTGCGTCGCAATCCACATGCAGACGCCGTGGTGCGCGGCTGCGAGGACTGGCTGGGCAAGCACTACCGCGAGACGGATGCCATCAGGCAGGTGGTCAACACGGCCGGCATACCCGAGCGTACCCTGAAGCGCCGCTTCAAGACGGCCACCGGCACGACCCTGATCGACTACCTGCAGAACCTGCGCATTGAAGAGGCGAAGCGCCTGCTGGAGACAGAACAGACCGCGGTGGACGATATCAGTGTGGCCGTCAGCTACGAAGACCCGTCCTTCTTCCGCCGCCTGTTCAAGCGCCGCACCGGGCTGACGCCGAGCCAGTACCGGCGCATGTTCCAGCCGGTGGCGACCGCGCAGGTCGCGACCAAATGAGTGTTTGCCGGGACCCTGTGCTTGAGAGCCCCGGCGGTTTGTGGCTGTATGGCACGTTGACCGGGGCTAATGCCGCCCGGCGCGGGCCCGCTTCACTCCAGGCGGCCTGATCGGCTACACTCTTGCCCGGGGGAGTAACAATAAACAAATACAATGTTGGGATTTGGACATCAAACCGTCTTTAGTCTGTGCATGGCGTTGATCGTGCTGACGTTCGTGTCTGTCGTCTGCGTGGCCCTGCTGTTCATTGAACGCCGGGATCTCGGGGTACTGCAGCAGAATTTCAACACGCTCCGCCAGGAGAACACCATGCTCAGGTCACAACTGGACGACTACCGCAACGGACTCGCGACGCAGCAGGAAGCGGCTGCCCGCCTGTCTGACTGAACCGGGAGTAACCGCATGATGCCTGTGACCGTCCGGTCAGGCGTGTGCGTCTGTGGCCGTTACGGATTGCGCAGCATCTCGGGCAGGTGCGAGAGCGACTCCTCGATGGCCTCCACGGGAAACTCGTAATCTTCCAGCTCGTTGTTCAGGTAGCGATCGTACGCGGACATGTCGAAGTGGCCGTGTCCTGATAGATTGAACAGGATGGTCCTGGGCTCGCCGCTCTTTGCACATTCCCTGGCGGAGCGGATGGCGGCAGCGATGGCATGGGTGGATTCCGGCGCTGAAACGATACCTTCCGTGCGGGCGAACAGTACACCGGCCTCGAACGTTTCCAGCTGCGGGATGGCAACGGCATCGACCAGGCCTTCATGGTGCAGCTGGCTGACCAGTGGAGAGTCACCGTGATAGCGCAGGCCGCCGGCATGAATCCCCGGCGGTACAAAGTCATGCCCCAGCGTGTGCATCTTCAACAGCGGCGTCAGGCCAACGGCGTCACCGAAGTCGTAGGCATAGGGTCCCTTGGTCAGGGTCGGGCAGGATGTCGGCTCCACGGCAATCAGGCGCACGTCCTTGCCCGCGGCCTTGTCGGCAAAGAACGGGAAGGCAATGCCGCCGAAGTTGGAGCCGCCGCCACAGGGCGCGTAGATCTCGTCCGGATAGTCGCCCACCAGCGCCAGCTGTTTCCTGGCTTCCTCGCCAATGATGGTCTGATGCAGCAACACGTGGTTGAGCACCGAACCCAGCGAGTAGTTGGTGTCCTTGCGGCCGGCTGCTTCCTCGGCGGCCTCGGAGATCGCGATACCGAGTGACCCGGGGGAGTCGGGGTGTTCCGCCAGGATCTTGCGGCCTGACTCGGTCATGTCGGTGGGGCTGGCAAAGACCTCCGCGCCCCAGGTCTGCATCATCGAGCGGCGGTAGGGCTTTTGCTCGTAGCTGATCTTGACCATGTAGACACGGACATCGATGCCGAACATCTGGCCGGCCAGCGCCAGCGAGCATCCCCACTGTCCCGCGCCCGTCTCGGTGGACAGGCGGTTGATACCCGCGACCTTGTTGTAATAGGCCTGGGCCACCGCGGTATTGGGCTTGTGCGACCCGGCGGGGCTGACCGATTCGTTCTTGTAATAGATTTTTGCCGGCGTCCCAAGTGCCCGCTCGAGGCGGTGGGCGCGGTACAGGGGAGAGGGGCGCCAAAGTGTAAGGATCTCGCGTACTTCGTCCGGGATTCTGATCCAGCGTTCCGCGCTGACCTCCTGCTCGATGATGTTGTCGGGAAAGATTGCCTGCAGGGCCTCCGGACCAACCGGCTTGCCATCTGGCCCCATCGGCGGTGCCGGTGGATTGGGCATGTCGGCAACAACGTTATACCAGTGAGTCGGTAGTTCGGATTCTTCCAGCAGGATCTTGGTTTGCATACGCTTCCCCTGATTTGCTCGTTGTACGCGCAAAGGCAGAAACAACTCTACACGGGTTATTAAAAAAACAGAACTATCACGCAATGATTTCCAGGTTTCCGGTCACTGGTCGCGGGGTCAAAATGGCTTAATGACAACGCATCTGGCACGCAGAGTGTTCGCCCCGGATTGCTTATACATACGGTTATGGACGACACTATCCGTGCTGTGTGTTTGTTCATTCATCAACAGGCCCGATAATCAACAATGAAATGTAGTGTAGAACGCCTGATCGAGGCGCTGATTGCCTCGGAGATAGCCAGGGAGCGCAAGGTCATGGAGGATCGCGCCGCCGCCGAGTTGCGGTCCACCTACGTGGTCACGGTGTCTCGCGGTTACGGGGCGCTCGGCAAGGAGACCGCCCAGAAGCTGGCCGATACGCTCGGTGTGCGTTGTTGCGACCGTTACATTCTTCAGGAGGTCGCCAAGCGGGCCAATGTTGATATCGAGCTCGTGCGGCATCTTGATGACCGGGTCAACCGCATAAACGGTAACTGGTGGCAGACGCTGTTCAAGGGCAAGTCATATCCCAAGGAGCGCTATCTCCAGCACCTGGTCAAGGTGGTGCTGAATATTTCCATGAAAGGGGGCGTCATTGTCGGGCGCGGCGCGCACCTGATCCTCGGTCCCGAGCGCTGTTTTCGCGTGCGTATCATCGGCTCGCTGGAAAAATGTGCGGAGCGCATCAGTGAGCGCGAGGCTATCGATCTCAAGGCGGCACAACAGCGCGTCCAGGAGGTAGACCGGGAACGTGCTGAATACCTCAATGAACTGTATGGTGTGCACGCCGCTGACAGCAGCAACTTCGACCTGGTCCTGAACACGGACCGTTTCACGGTGAAAGAGACAACAGCCCTGATCCTCGATGCCATGCACAAGGCCGGATACCAGCTGACACCGGCTATGCTGCATTCGACATAACCTGATTTATTGAATAAGCGCCTGAATGGATGGACGATAAGCAGCAGTTTTCCAAACTGCGTTCGCCGCCCCCAGTCCTTTAGTCTCTGCTTGTGTAATCAGTCATTATTCGGCAGGGACTGACTCGTCAGGAAGTACAGCGATCTGTGCTCCTGAAATATCCGCGAGTATCAGGCCAGTTCAGGTGACTGCAGGTAGTCTTCTACTGGCTCATCCCTTCGCAAATCCCTCCAGTGTGGTTTAATCAATGAGCAATTACCCGTGTTGCGATACGACATATTATTGACTATGGTGTACTGCCAACAACGTATAACAAAAGAAAACATACAATAATGTTTGCGCGTATCTATCGGGTGCAGTGTGAGAATCGGGCCTGATGAAAATCACGCATGGAAAGCGGAGCAAGAAAGGTGAATGCAGCTCTTTACCCGGCATGGAAGCGATGCGCAGGATAGGCTTGTGTGTATGGCTGGCGGCCCTGTTTACAGCCACACCTCTTCAGGTGGTTGCCGCCTCGCCTGGACTTGACAGCAGACCTGATAATACGTCCTGCCTGGCCTTCGATCGTCCTAACACAAATGCCTCTGTTGACTTCCAACGAGTATTCCCTTCGTTGCTGATCGACGATGTTGTCGTTTTGACTCAGCCGCCCGGTGATTCCTCGTATTGGTACTTCACCACGCGCGACGGGATCATTGGCAGGTTTGCAAACAGCCCGGATGTATCGAGTTGGGAAACTGTAGCCGACCTTGGTAGTGACAGGGTAGCCGTTACCTATGATGGCGGACTAATTCAGCTGGTCTTTCATCCCGGCTATCCGCTCGACCGGCGGGTCTTCGTGAACTACACCACGATCGGTAGCCACGACGAGGACTACGATATCATCGTATCCAGTTTTGAGGTTATGCCGAACGGCAAACAGATCAAGGAATCATCCGAGGTCATTCTGATCACCCAACCCCGGGGTACGTTCCACCAGGGTGGATTCATGGCCTTCGGGACCGAGGGCTATCTGTATCTTGGGATTGGTGATGGTGCCCCCCAGCAGGACCCGGAAAATAACTCGCAGAATCTTATGGATTTGCGCGGCAGTATACTTCGTATCGATGTCGACAATGCTCCGCCTGACGAAGTCTATGGTATCCCGGTGGATAATCCTTTTTCCGGCAGTCCGGGTTGTGCTCCGATCGGAAACTCGGCACCGTGTCCGGAGATATTTGCCTCAGGATTACGTAACCCATACAGAGGCGATATTGACCCTGTAACCGGTGATATCTGGGTAGGTGACGTTGGTTACACCTCGCGTGAGGAAATTGACAAGATTGTCATAGGGGGCAATTACGGCTGGAACGTGTACGAGGGTACTCTATGCCAGGGATACAGCGGAAGTTGTGATGACACCAGTCTGATCGAACCAGTGCTCGAGTACAGTCATGCGAACGGACAGTGCGCCGTAATTGGCGGATTCGTCTACCGCGGTAATGCTATTTCGGAACTGCAGGGAAAATACCTGTTCGCGGATTTCTGTAGCAGCAAGGTATCGGCTGTCCAGTACGATATCGATGGAAACGCGGTTGAGGAAATTCTGCTACCGGGAGGCTCGGGAATTGGCGGTATCAACACCTTCGCCAGGGACAATGACGGCGAACATTATGTGGTTACGGGGTCCGAGATCTACAAGATTGTCGACAGTGGCGGTGAGGTGATTCCCCAGGATGGCTGGTCGTTGCTGTACGCGGACAGCGAGGAATCGTCTGAGGAGGACGGTATGGCGACAAATGCGTTTGACGGTGATCCGCTGACGATATGGCATACAGAGTGGTCGTCCCCGGAGCCGCCGCCCCCCCCGCACGAGATTCAGATTGACCTGGGGGCGGAGTACAACGTGGACGGGTTCCGTCACTTGCCGCGGTCGAATGGGACCACAAACGGTCGGATTGCGAGTTACGAGTTTTACGTGAGCCAGGATGGTGTCAACTGGGGCACCCCGGTGGACACGGGCGTGCTGGCGAATTTGAGCACGGAGCAGGGGCGGGCGTTCGCGGCAAAGACGGGCCGTTATGTGCGGCTGGTTGCGCTGAGCGAGGTAGAGGGGCGTGCATGGACGACCCTGGCCGAGCTGAATGTGCTGGGCTTTCCGGCGGCTGGCAGCAGCGGTGGTGGAGGTGTGGCACCTTCCGTGCCCGCGCTTCTTAGTCAAACCGGTTGTTTCGATACTGATTATCCTGCGGTTCCGGTCTCCGGCTTGATCCCGTTCGACATCAACTCAAAATTGTGGTCTGACGGGGCCTCGAAGCGGCGATGGATGGCGCTGCCCGATGGGGCTACCGTGGATATAGATGTCGATGGTGATTTTCTGTTTCCAGCTGGGTCGATACTCATCAAGGAGTTTGCCTACGACGGCGTACCACACGAAACCAGGCTGTACGTGCGCCACACGGATGGTATATGGGCTGGTTATTCTTACGAGTGGCGGGAAGATGGATCGGATGCAGATTTGCTCCCGGCGGGCAAGGTCAAGGACCTTGGCTTCGGGCGTGTCTGGACATACCCATCGCGTACCGAATGCCTGAGCTGTCATACAGACACTGCCAACTTTTCTTTAGGTCTGGAAGTCGCACAGCTGAACCGCGAAATGCTTTATCCGCAAACCTTGCGAATTGCCAACCAGCTTCAGACTCTCGACCAAATCGGCATCTTTACAGATGGCCTGCCTGCCGGTATTGAGAGTCTCCCGGCCTATGCTGAACTCGATCAGGCGCAACATTCTGTCCATTACCGTGCGCGCAGCTATCTGCACTCCAACTGCTCCGGCTGTCACCGACCGGGTGAGGTCACCCAGGCTCCCATGGATTTTCGTTTCAGCACTCCGACAACAGATATCAATGTCTGTAATGTTACCCCGGCCTTCGGTGATCTTGGTGTTACGGATGCAAAGATCCTTTTACCCGGTAGTCCGGATCATTCGGTACTAAAGCTGCGAGATGAATCGAGAAACCCGCTGATCCAGATGCCCCCCCTGGGCACAGCGATGGTCCACAATGAATGGGTGTCGCTGCTTGAAAGCTGGATAACTGATACAACCCTGTGTGATCCGGATACAGACACCGATTCGGATGGGGTGCTTGATGAACTGGATAATTGTGTTGCAACCGATAATGCCAGCCAGCGTGACACTGATGTAAACGGTATCGGCGACGCCTGCGAGCTCACGGCCAATGCGGGTGTTGACCAGTACCTGACAGATTCTGATGCAAACGGGACTGAGCCAGTTAGCCTGGATGGTTCGGAAAGCACAAATCCTGATGCAGCAGATCCGATAACGTCCCGGACCTGGCGCAAAGATGGCCTGGTCATTGCAACCGGTGAGACCGCATTAATCAATCTGGCAGTAGGGTCACACATTGTTGAGTTGGAGATAGGAACAGAGAAGGGAAACACGGATACCGACATACTGATCGTTAAAGTACTGGTTGATACTGACAGTGATGGCACCCCGGATAGTTACGACCGGGATGATGATAATGATGGTTTGTATGATACTGATGAGGCGCTGTACGGGACTAATCCATTACTGATCGACACTGATGGCGATGGATTGAGTGACGCTGAAGAGGTTGGTTACGACGGTGACATAAATAACTATACCCCAGGGCTCGATACCGATCCGCTGTTGGCAGACACTGACGGCGATGGTCTAACCGACTCGATGGATCCGATTCCATTGGTGGTCAATGTGGGCGATGGTGATCTTGCGCCGTGGAATAATCCAGACGGGCAGATCAATGCTGCAGATATTCTGGTGGCGACCCAGTTGGTGCTGGGCCGGAGAACGGCTGCAACGTTACAGTATGCGCATGGAGATATAAATCTAGACGGCATCATCAATCTTGCAGATTTGTTGCTGCTGCAAAAATTAATCCTGCATTAGACAGGTGTTGCGTCGTGGCCGGATACCGGGCATTCACCGGGGTAAGGCAAAGGGCGAGTTTTGCCCGACTCTGGAATCACCTTGAATGAGCGGCGGTAGCCCGGCCCTTCTCGAATTATGCGAATCGTTATGAGAGGCCTTCACCACAATACCTCCGCTCCGCCTGAGCCACTACGATTTCCACATGCGGCCTTCGCTAGGCCGTGTTATCTTGGACGCTGACAACAAATTATTTTTATATGTTGATACTCCATGAAATTGACGATTGAGACTCTATATAAAGATCATGACAATCTCAGAAGAATTCTGTGTCTTCTTGAGAAATTGTTAATTGATGTCTACCGTGGATCTTCTGAAGGCCATCTGATGCTTCAGCGCATCCTGAAATATATTCATGAATATCCGTCGCGCATACATCATCCGGCGGAATATGCGGTGTTCTCGGCTATATCCAGGGAAGGGGAAAGCAACAGGAAGTTCCACGAGGATGTTAATACCCTTATGGAAGACCACTCTGAAATTGACGACATAATACGAGCTGCCATCGAGGCAGTGAGCCCCAGGCTCGTTAGTACGAATCTGAATATGACGGATATCGCAGACAGGTTGTCCACATTGATAGCCCGGGAGAGGGCGCACCTTCTGTTTGAGGAGACTAATATCTATCCGTTTATCGAGGAACATTTAACCAGTGAGGACTGGGAAAATATTTCCGCCCTGATTCCGGATTATGACGATCCAATATTTGGCGACAAGGTAAGAAAGGAATATGAGCGTATCATCGAGGCCCTGGGCTGAATCGTGGATCTCTCTGGCACGCTACAGCGAGTAGCCTGATGCGCGCAATTAGACTGCCGGCCTTGTTCGCTGATCGTGTCGCTATTCCGGTGTGGATACCCAGCGCACAATAAATGACTTCAGGTAAGTCAGCTGTTCGCGGGTGAGTCCCTTGTGGTGCAGCAGGTTTTCTGCCGACATCTTTGGCAGGTTGTTCGCGTTTAGCCATTCCCTGTATTCATAACGCAAATCTGTCATCGAGACTGTGCGAGTGTTGTATCTTGCACTATGCATGTTCTCTCTCCATGTACCTGTAACGCTTCATGCGCGCAGGAGGAATCAATAATCCAGCACGCTCGCCGTGCTGTCATGTTCGGTCGTGGCGGCAGTCAACTGGTCAAACACAGGGAGGTGCGCCTGCAGATCCACCTGTTCGGTATGCCTGACCCCAACTCTAGATCAGTTGCTGCGCCAGGTCCTGTCAGCGCCCGCCGAGTTGCTGTCCGCGCGCGACATTCAGCCGCAAGGTGTGTGTGGAAATAAGGCATGTACTGGATGAATTGACGTGACAGTGCCTGCAGGACTCGAGACCTGACAGGGTGGGGTGGTCACGGGCTGCTGTCAGTATGTGCCCGGGTTACCCGCTGCGATGGCAACGTGGCTGCGCAGAAGGGCGCGGCTGCGGGGCGCCTTTCTCGCATTACCCGTTGTTAGCCAGATGCTGGTGCTGCCGGTAGTGACGCATCACCCGCGCTGCACGCCGATACAGTTACTCGTCTTCCTTGTCGAGATCGAGTGATACCGAGTTGATGCAGTAACGCTGCCCGGTCGGTGCAGGGCCGTCCTCAAAGACATGCCCGAGGTGGGCATCGCAGTTGGCGCACATGACCTCGACGCGTACCATGCCATGACTGGTATCGGTCTCGGTCTTGACGTTGTCGCCGGCAGCCGCGCGCACAAAGCTGGGCCAGCCGCTGCCGGAGTCAAACTTGTCGTCGGAGTGAAACAGCGGCGTGCCACAGCAGATGCACTTGTAGGTGCCGCTGTCCTTGCAGTCGTTGTATTTTCCGGTGAACGGGCGCTCGGTGCCCTTGCTACGCGTGACCTGGAATTGCTCGGGTGTGAGCTGTGCCTGCCACTCGGTCTCGGTTTTACTGATCTTTCGGGTCATCGTTATTCCTGCCTGTGCTGCCAGTATAGATGCGTGCCGCGCCGTTTTGCAGTTTCTGCAGAAACTCGGTTGCCGTGGCAACGCCTATCTCGGCTTCTGCCCTGGCCTGCGGATCCTCGCTGTTCCTTGCCTCGTTCTCTGCCCAGTTCAGAAACTCGGTCACGGCCGTGATTTGTTCGTCTACGGGCAGGGACTTCAGGTGGTCGCTCGGGCGTGCCTTGACACGGTTACCTTCTATGACTTCCAGGTTGAACAGGAGTTTCATACCGTGGATTCCTCGTTGTCTTGCGTTTGTTTTTTCTCAAGTCCCTTGTGGATGCGCACCGTCTTGATCATGTTGTCCTTGATCTGCACGATGTCGATCGGGTGGTTGTCGAGCAGCAGGCTGGTACCGGTCTCGGGAATCATTTCCATGTACTCGGTGATCAGGCCGTTCAGCGTCTTGGGTCCGTCGGTCGACAGCGACATGCCCAGCGCGCTGTTCAGCTGACGTATGGCGATGGAGCCGTCCACCAGCCAGGTGCCGTCAGTCTGTGTCTGTATGTCCTCGATGTGGGCCGACGGGTCAGAGGTAAACTCGCCAACGATTTCCTCGAGGATATCCTCGAGCGTGACCAGGCCCTGCATGTCACCGTATTCATCCACGGCAAAACCGACGCGCCGGTGTTCCCGCTGGAAGTTGAGCAGTTGCCGGTTCAGCGAGGTGTTTTCCGGTATGAAGTACGGTTCGCGTGCGATGTCCTGCAGCGTGTCCTTGTCAAGCTGGTCGCGGTACAGCAGCGGCAGGACGTTTTTCAGGTGTAAAATGCCGATCACGTTATCGATCGTTTCCCGGTACAGGGGCAGGCGCGTGTGCTGGCTGTCCATCAACAGCTTGTGCGAGATCTCCCAGTCTGCCTCGATGTCGATTCCGGTGACCTCGTTGCGCGGCACCATGATGTCCTCGACGGTGACCTTCTCAAGGTCCATCAGGTTGAGCAGCATCGACTGGTGACGTTTCGGGATCATGGCACCGGCCTCCATCACCACGCTGCGCAGTTCCTCGGTGGTGAGCGCATCGCTGCTGCCGTGCTCCGGTGAAACGCCCAGCAGTTTCAGCAGGCCATTGGCGATCCAGTTGACCACCCAGACCAGTGGCGACAGTAGTTTCAGTAACGGCACATATACAAAGGCAGCCGGAAAGGCGATGCGTTCCGGGTGCAGTGCGGCGAGTGTTTTCGGGGTGACCTCGGCAAACAGCAGGATGACGATGGTCAGCACCAGGCCGGCAGCAAACAGCAGGCCGGTGTCATTGTAGATGCGCAGCGTGATCAGCGTCATCAGGATGGACGCGAGCACGTTGACGAAGTTGTTGCCAAGCAGGATCAGCCCGATCAGGCGGTCCTGGCGTTGCAGCAGTTTCTGCGCGCGCATGGCACCCGGGTGCTGCTTGTCGGCAAGATGGCGCAGTCGATAGCGATTCAGCGTCATCAGGCCGGTTTCAGAACCGGAGAAAAATGCGGACAGGAAGATCAGGAATACGAGCGCAGTTATCAGTACGCTCAGGGGGGTGTCGTCCAAAAGTGGACAGCCTCTGGTTGATTAAAGAGTGTGCATTTTACAGAAAAAGCGGCTTTGCTGTCAGTGCCGCCCGGCGTTACCGGCCGATCACCAGTTCGAGCACGAATTTACTGCCGAAATAGGCGAGCATCAGGAAGATGAAGCCACCGATGGTCCAGCGAATCGCGGTGCGTCCGCGCCAGCCAAAGCGCCAGCGACCCCACAGCAGGATGGCAAATACCACCCAGGCAACGATTGACAGGATGGTCTTGTGCACGAGGTGTTGCGCAAAGATGTCCTCGAGAAACAGGGCGCCGGTCACCAGTGCCAGTGTCAGCAGGACAAAACCGGTGGCGATCATCTGGAACAGCAGCGATTCCATGGTTTGCAGCGGCGGCAGGGCGCGAATGAATCCACCGGGGTGGCGGTTGCGCAGGTGCTGGTCCTGTATGGCGAGCAGCAGGGCCTGCAGGACCGCCAGGCCGAGAATGCTGTAGGCCAGCAGCGAGGCAAGGATGTGGCTGTTGAGCTGCCAGGCGCTGGCATCGCTGACGATGTGCGCTGTCGGGTACAGCAGGGTGAGGCAGATACACACGGCCGCGCTCGGAAACACCGGGATACCCAGGTTTTCGACGGGCTCGATGAACGATGCGAGCACCAGTAACAAGGATGTGGTCATGGCGACCAGTGAGGCGGCGTAGAAGATGCCCAGGTTCAGCCCTGCATCCGTCAGGATGGCGGGATACAGGGTCAGGCCATGAATGATGACCGCGCCCAGCCCGATCATCATGACCTGGTTGCGCTGGCAGCCGACACCAGGGATGCCGCGCATCAGGCGGAGTGTCAGCAGGGTGCTGGCAAGCAGGTAAAGGACAATGGCAAGCAGACCGGGCAGGATAGGCGTCATGGCGGGATAATGACATAACTGCCGTTGGCATTGAAGTGTTCACGCTGCCTGGCGCGTGGCTTGCCTGCCCGGTGATTTTTACCGCTATAATTGTCCATCTTTCAATCCACGGCCTGCTGGCCGGGAGCTACAGCACGCATGTTTGATAATCTGACCGATCGCCTGTCAAAGACGATCAAGAACCTGCGCGGGCAGGGGCGACTCAGCGAAGACAACATCAAGGAGGCGCTGCGCGACGTGCGCATGGCGCTGCTGGAGGCCGATGTTGCCCTGCCGGTGGTGAAGGACTTTATCGACCGGGTTCGTGAGCGGGCCTCCGGGCAGGAAGTGCTGAAGAGCCTGTCGCCCGGGCAGATGCTGGTCAAGGTGGTAAATGATGAACTGGTGCACACCATGGGCGAGGCCAGTGACGGCCTGAACCTGAATGTGCAGCCACCGGCAGTCATCCTGATGGCCGGCCTGCAGGGTTCGGGCAAGACCACCAGCACCGCCAAGCTGGCACGCATGCTCAGGGAACGTGAGAAGAAGTCCGTGCTGGTTGCCAGTTGTGATATCTATCGTCCCGCCGCTATTGACCAGTTGCAGACCCTTGCCAGGGAGGTCGAGGCCGAGTTCTTTCCGAGCAGCACGGACCAGGACCCGGTGAAGATCGCAGAGAATGCGATCGACCATGCACGCAAGCATCACCTGGACGTGGTCATTATCGATACCGCCGGCCGCCTGCATATCGATGAAGAAATGATGGACGAGATTCGCCGTGTCCATGATGCGGCCAACCCGGTGGAAACCCTGTTTGTCGTCGACAGCATGACCGGCCAGGATGCGGCCAACACGGCAAAGACATTCAACGAGGTGTTGCCCTTGTCCGGTGTCATCCTGACCAAGGCAGACGGTGATGCGCGCGGCGGCGCCGCCCTGTCGATTCGCGCTATTACCGGCAAGCCCATCAAGTTCATCGGTGTGGGTGAAAAGACCGCCGCACTGGAGGCGTTTTATCCTGACCGCATTGCCTCGCGTATACTCGGCATGGGCGACATCCTCAGCCTCGTCGAGGAGGCGGAGCACAAGGTCGACAAGGATCAGGTCGAGAAACTTGCCAGGAAGATCACCAGGGGCAAGGGCTTTGACATGAATGATTTTCGCGAGCAGCTGGACCAGATGCTCAACATGGGCGGGCTTGCCGGTCTAATGGACAAGATGCCGGGCATGGGACAGATGCCGAAGAACGCCATGATGGACGACAGCCAGGTGCATCGCATGAAGGCGATCATCAATTCCATGACACCGCATGAACGCAGTTTTCCTGCCGTCATCAAGGGTTCGCGGCGGCGGCGCATCGCCGCCGGCTCCGGTACCCAGGTGCAGGATGTAAACCGTCTGCTCAAGCAACACATGCAGATGCAGAAGATGATGAAGAAGATGTCCAAGGGCGGCATGGGCAAGATGCTGCGCGGCATGAAAGGCAAGCTGCCGCAAGGCGGGCAGGGTTTTCCGTTCCAGTGATGGCGTGAATGGTCATTCACGCGTAGAGACTATTCGCGCCTGCAAGGCGCTCCTACCCCGATAGAAACTCATGCACTACGAATAGCGTAGGAGCGGTTCGCAATCCGCGACCTGTTTGACGCCATGTCGCGGATTGCGATCCGCTCCTACAATGTTAATTGGCACGTGAGAATCAATTAGGGTAGGAGCGCCTTGCAGGCGCGAACGCGTTGGCGACGCGGGTGAAATATTTTTTATCACGCAAAGAAAAACGGTGGCCTAAGCCACCGTCAGATACTGCGCGTAATCGGTTTACTGCTGACTGTTATTATGGTCTTGTCACTGTCATGCCGCTGCGCAAAGTTTTCTTATTATGCTTGTGCAATGAGCTCTTATTCTTTGTGTCGTACTGATGCCTCCACCGGAACCATTTTTCTTCTCTGCTCGTCTGTTACTAAGCAACCGCCGTGCCAACTCGGAAAACTGCTTATAAATTAGGGGGAAACAGTCTGCGGTCTGAATCTGCACAGATTCCAGGGTGGCGTTTCGTAAGAAAACTCGACGGCAACACTGACTGGACCTTTGTTCATGACAATTGTGGCATGGATAAATATATCATATAAAACAGAGATATAGAGGTGTTATTTAGAGCGGCCCCGGAAAATCGTTAATTTTGTAACGAATCCCGACAAGGTTCGCTGTTCTAGACCTTCGTACAGCCCGACCTGCCCGGTTAAGCTAAATACTCTGAAGCCCTTCACTTTTTCCGGAAAACGCGTAAAATTGCGCGGTTTTCGAGGGTTGCTGATCAACGGCTTGCGCCGCCCAGCACATTTTTACTGCATTAAGAGGATATTGAGTCTTATGGTGACGATCAGAATGTCACGCGGCGGCGCGAAGAAGCGCCCCTTTTACCACATCGTGGTAACCGACAGCCGTAAACGCCGCGATGGCGGTTATATAGAACGCATTGGTTTTTTCAATCCCGTGGCAACCGGCGGTGAAGAACGCCTGCGCCTGGATGCTGATCGT